>JBDGPI010000041.1:21251-40615 GCA_042219765.1 Salsurabacterium abyssinicum (SeqCode) | reverse complement strand
AGTCTCCGGCCCACGAGATCGTTGAGGAACTGCGCGACCGACACGCCGATCTGGCGTACTGTGATCCATACGTTGAATCGTTTACCGTTAACGGTCGTTCGGTAGCCCCCCTGCCTCAATCGGAGTTATTGTCGAACGATTTTGACCTTGGGGTGATTCTCACGGACCACAGTACCTTTGATTGGGAGACGGTAGGTGACGCTTTCCCGACGCTCGTAGATACTCGTAACGCTTTTCCTCCCGAACTTAAGGACGGGGGACCCAGCGTCGAGGTTTTATGAACCAGCAGTACCTTATCTACCTCATGCCGGCCATCGTCAGCTTTGGGCTGGCCTATGTATTAATTCCACTATTTCGTGAACTATCACTGTACCTCGATTTTCAGGACCGTCCCGGTGAGCATAAGTCCCACGAGGAGGCCACTCCACTGCTTGGTGGTGTTGCCGTCTTTCTTGCGGTCTGGGGTGCGTTGTTTTTCGTTCTGCTTCAGGGCTGGTTTCAGGTTGGTACCCAGGTCCGTGGAGTGTTTCTGGGAAGCTTACTAATACTGTTGATGGGATTGCTTGACGACGCATACCATCTCTCCGCCTTTGTAAAGTTCCTCGTTCAGGTCGGAGCCGCTCTCATACTTCTCCTTTACGGTGTTTCCGTGACACTATTTATAGGTCCCAACATTTTTACGGGTTTGATTACAATTCTCTGGGTTGTTGGTATTACCAATAGTTTTAATTTACTCGACAACATGGATGGTCTGGCCCCCGGTGTTGCTGCCATTTCCGCCCTGATTTTTTCAATTATTTCACTCCGTCAGGGGGACCTTGAGACGTTTTTTCTCTCCATAACGCTTGCCGGCGCTCTGGCCGCGTTTTTGCGGTTTAATTTTCATCCCGCCGAAATTTTCCTGGGTGATGCCGGAAGTGGTTTCCTCGGGTTTTATCTGTCGGCTCTTGCCGTGGCAGCCAATTACATTGAACACAGTCAGCTACCGCATCTGCCGATTATCTCCCCTCTTCTTATATTTTCGGTACCACTTTTCGATACGTTTTCGGTGATGGCAATACGAGTCATGGAGGGGCGCTCCGTCTGGGACGCCGATAACCGCCATTTTTCTCACCGCCTGGTTAACCTTGGTCTGAGTGAGAAAACGGCCGTTCTTGTCATCTACTTCCTGACGTTTACCGTCGGGAGTCTCGCCATTCTCATGGGGAGCGTCGGTCTTAACGATTCGCTTCTCATTCTGACCCACGCAATTGCTATTTTTGCCCTCATTATTTTGCTGGAATACGCCTCCGCCGCAGGTGACAACAATTGAATGCCTGGATCCGGTTACTGCGTCCGACCAGCTGGGTCAAAAACACCCTGGTATTTTCGGCTCTAATTTTTTCCGGTCAGTGGCAGAACCCTTCGGCTCTCCTTGTGGGCCTTGAGATATTTGTAATCTTTAGCCTCATCGCCAGCAGTCTCTATGTACTGAACGATTGGCGGGACCGTGTCCGCGATCGAAACCACCCACGGAAGAAGCATCGACCGATCGCCTCCGGTGAAATTGGCGGCCGGGGGGCGGTCGTTGGTTTTGTTGTTCTCTGGTTAATTTCTTTTTTGATGTTGACTTTTATTCCCTCCGGTACCGTTTTGCCGGTAATGGTTGTCTTGACCTCCTACGTCCTTCTGATCCTTGCCTATAACTTCGGACTCAAAAACGTGGCTCCACTGGATATGTTGATTGTTTCCGTGGGATTGCTGCTGCGAGCGCTTGCTGGTGGGGTTGCAATTGGAGTTTCAATTACAAACTGGTTTATGTTGGCAATATTTTTTATTGCGTTACTTCTGGTGGCTGGTAAACGGCGTCGAGAATTAATTGACTTGGAATCGGCCCAAATGGAGGCCCATCGACCGGTTCTCGGGCAGTATACCGAACGCTTCCTCGATAGTGTCATTTCCATGATGGCCTGTGCCTCTATTATCACTTATTCACTTTACACCCTTGAAGGGGATACTACCCGGATTGCAGTTCGCTGGGCCTTACCATTTTCCGTGTTGTTTGTGGTATTTGGCATTCTACGATACCTACTGTTGATTTACGTGGAGGATGGTGGGTCCCGCCCGGAGCGTATTTTTGTAACGGATCCTCCCATGATTGCCTGTATTGTCGCCTGGGTTGGTTACATTCTTTGTCTTTTCCAGGGACCGTCTTTACTGTTCTTTTAAGTTGCTTCAGACACGTTTAAAAACGAGGTGGCAGCAGTGACACAAAAGGCTCCCTCAACGTCCCTCCGGAAGGATATCAGGGATAGACTCGACCGAATTGGATCCGCAGATATCATTCTCGGTGTCCCCGCGTACAACAATGAGAACACCATCGGAAGTGTGGTGGAAAAACTGACAACCGGAGTCCGGGAGAAATTTCCCGATCGCTCCGCGGTACTTCTTGTTTCCGATGGTGGTAGCCTGGACGACACCAGGGAAGCGGCCCGGAACGCTCACGCTCCCGACGATATTCCCGTACTCGTTTCAATTTATCGTGGTCTGGCCGGGAAAGGGACGGCCCTGCGGTCGGTTTTCGAGGCCGGCAGTCACTTGAACGCGGCGGCCGGCATGGTGGTGGACAGTGATATGCGGACCTGGCCAGCTGAGTGGACACGACGACACCTGCAGCCCGTTTTAGAGAATGACATGGATCTTATGACGCCACGGTACCTCCGGCATAAATACGACGCAACGATTACCAACAATGTCTGTTTTCCCCTGACGTCAGTGCTTTATGGTCGAGAAATCCGGCAACCGATAGGCGGGGATTTTGCGTTCTCCGGAGACATGATGAAATTTTACGCCTCGCAGGACCAGTGGGACACTGACACAGCTCGGTTTGGCATAGATATCTGGATGACAACCAGTGCTCTCTGCGAGGGTTATAACGTGGGGCAGACTCATCTCGGAGCAAAAATTCACGATCCGAAGGACCCCGGTGAGTCCCTTGGACAGATGTTCAAGGAAGTCGTGGGGACCCTTTTTCGAATCGCCGGCAAGTACCGTGAGCACTGGTGGGACGTTGACTCTATAGAACCGGTTCCAACCTATGCCGATCCGCTGGATGCCGACCCTGAACCGGTGCCGGTGAACCGGCCCTCCCTGGCCAACAAGGCGTTCCGACTCTGGAGGAACCGGCGTAATACTTGCCGGAAACATTTGAGCGAAGAAACCTTCGCCGACGTGGACGCTGTACTCTCGACGTTCGAAAGTGATCGGATTGAGGGCTTCCTGACGCCCGGTTTGTGGTCGAGAGTCCTGTACGAATGTCTGGCCTCGTTTAACTTAAGTGGCCTTGACCGGGGTGAACTCATGAAATCAATGATTCCACTCTACTTTGCGCGGACCTGGTCACTCTACAATGAAATGGACCCCATGCTGGAAGAGGAAGCCGAACAGTACTTTCACCAGCTGCTGGGGCACTTCAAAAACAAAAAAGATTCCCTCCGGGAACGCTGGAGGTTACTGGAGTCATGACTGTACAAGACTGGCTTCAAACAAATACCTATCACCACTCCGAGTTCCAGGATATTTCGAGGCTCGTTGAGCTCAAAGAAGAACAGGATTTAACGATTACGGTAAGCCTGCCCACCCTGAACGAAGAGGAAACAATAGCCAAAGAACTGATTTTGATTCGAACGGAATTAATGATCAAAAACCCTCTCGTGGATGAGATTGCCGTCGTCGACAGTGGGTCGGATGATCGGACCCGTGAAATTGCCGAAGAGTACGGAGCGTCGGTTTTTCTGGCAAGTGAATACCTCGAGGAAGAGGGGGTTTATCAGGGCAAAGGAGAGAACCTCTGGAAAACCCTTTACCTTCTGGAGGGTGACATCATTGTCTACCTCGATGCCGACATAAAAAACATCGATCCCAAATTTGTTTACGGACTCGTTGGCCCCTTACTTGAACGGGAGGAGCTGGGTTACGTGAAGGCCTTTTACGATCGTCCGCTGGAAGTCGGTACGGAACAGCGTTCAAGTGGCGGAGGTCGTGTTACGGAGATCCTCGTCCGGCCGCTGCTCAATCTATTTTTTCCGAAACTCGCCGGTATGATTCAACCCCTTTCCGGTGAGTACGCCGGACGTCGAAGTGTGCTGGAACAGCTTCCGTTCTTCATTGGATACGGGGTTGAGACTGGCCTGCTAATTGACATAGGTGAACGGTTCGGAATTGAAAGCATTGCTCAGGTGGACCTGGATCGGCGGGTCCACCACAACCAGGATTTACAGTCCCTCAGCAAAATGGCCTTCGGTATTCTCCAGACCTTTTTCAATCGTGTTGATGAACTGGATAAAATCAAACTCAAGCAGAATCTTGGCAAGGTCTTCCGAACGATCCTGGCAGCGGACGAGGAGTTTTCGCTTCAGGATCACGATCTTCCCGAAATCGAACGCCCCCCCATTCTTCAACTTGAACAATACCGCCAGAAACACAACCGGGAGTTCGATCAGGAACCGGTTCTTTAAGTGGACGTGATCCGAGCGTGAAGCTGCACCTTATTCGTCACGGTGAAACTGACTGGAATAGCGAAGGCCGAATACAGGGCTGGATTGACGTAGGGTTGAACCACGCCGGACGGGTGCAGGCCCGGGAGACCGCTCGGTCCCTATCCGGCGATACGTCCTATCAACTGGTTTCAAGTCCACTTCGTCGGGCCCGTGAGACGGCCGATATCATTGCCGAACACACGGACGTAAAGGAGTATCGTCTGCGACCGGAGTTTCGGGAATTGAACCAGGGACACTGGAATGGACTCCGGGGTTCCTGGCTCCTGAAGACCAATTCCAACCGCTACCAGCAATGGGTTGATTCACCCACCACCGTAAAACCACCGGGTGGGGAGTCGCTCAAAGAGGTTCGTCGGCGGGTAAAAAATGGGCTCGAATTTCTTGCGACGAACGTCAAATCCCCCTGTCTGCTGGTCGCTCATAAGGTCGTGAACAGCCTGGTCGTGCATCTCTTGAACGATACGCCCCTGGAGTCCGTCCTGTCCACCCTTGCCGGTAACGCCGAGGTCGAGGAGTTGACCTTCGAGCGTGATTCCATCGATTAAATAAAAAAGTAACCACCTGCATTGATTGACAATAGCGGCACCGTATGGTTGGCTTAGTGGGCTTTTACCTCCTTCTTTTGCTTCATCTCATCAATATTCTGGAGTGAAAACATGAAAGCTTTGATCATGGCTGCTGGCTACGGTACACGTTTGTATCCCATTACAAAAAATACCCCGAAACCGTTGCTTGAGGTTGGGGGGCAGCCGATGATTGACCATGTCGTGGATAAAATAAAAGACGTCGAGGACGTTAATGAACTCCTGGTCGTCACCAACGACAAATTTTACGATCGCTTTCTGGAGTGGAGGGACGAAACGACCTTTCCCTGGCCCGTGACGGTTCTGAACGACGGCAGTACTGAGGACGGGGAAAAGCGAGGTGCCATCGGTGATATTCAGTTTACAATCGATCAAGTTGATCCGTCCGATGACTTAATGGTCCTTGCCGGAGATAACCTCTTTGATTTTTCTCTGGAGGACATGGTCGATACGTTTCAGGAGGTCAATGACAACGTTATTGGAGTTCTGCAATTTGAGGACGAATCAAAGTTATCAAAATACGGGATTGTTGAAATTGACGAGGATAATGAGGTTGTTCAGTTTCAGGAGAAACCCGACAATCCTCCCTCGAATCTCGTAGCCATGGGAATGTACCTCTTTCCCGGGGAAAAATTAACGAAAATTCAGGATTACTTGAACGATGGTGGCAACCCGGACGAACCCGGATGGTACATCACCTGGCTCGTGGAAAACGATCAGGTGTATGCTCATCCGTTTGAGGGCAACTGGTTTGACATTGGTGACAAGGATTCGCTCGACAAAGCCGATGAGTTCCTTAAAACACACTCAATCCGATAAAAAGATAACAATCTGATTCCCAACTTGAATTTTCTTAGGAGTGGAGACAATGGCCGTTGATAAAGTGAAAGCAGATATTGCCGATGCATCACTTGCAGAAGAAGGTGAGGACAAGATTCAGTGGGCCGGACGGTCCATGGAAGTCCTCGGACAGATTCAGGAACGCTTCGCCGAGGAGAAGCCCCTCGAGGGGGTTCGGCTTTCGGCGTGCCTGCACATTACCCCGGAAACCGCAAACCTTGCTATAACCCTTGCCGAGGGTGGAGCGGATCTGGTGATGTGTGCGTCCAATCCGTTGTCGACGGACGATGGAGTTGCGGCGGCTCTGGTCGAAAACCACGATATACCCGTCTTTGCAATACACGGTGAGGACAAAGACACGTACTATTCACACATCGACGCCGCAATTGACCATGAACCACAAATTACCATGGACGACGGAGCCGATCTGGTCAGCGAAATTCTACAGGGTGATCCCGATCTGGTGGATAATTTGATCGGCAGTACCGAGGAAACTACGACCGGTGTCGTCAGGCTCCGAGCCATGGCCAATGACGATGTGCTGGAGTTTCCCGTTATTGCCGTTAACGACGCCGATTCAAAGCATATGTTCGACAACCGCTACGGTACTGGACAAAGTACCATTGATGGAATTTTACGGGCTACCAACGAACTGCTGGCCGGAAAGGAATTTGTTGTCGGTGGATTTGGATGGTGTAGCCAGGGCATTGCCAAGCGGGCCGATGGCATGGGAGCTTCAGTCACGGTCTGTGAGGTCGATCCACTTCGAGCCCTCGAAGCTCACATGGAAGGCTACGACGTTAAGCCGATGGACGAAGCGGCTTCCGAAGGTGATATTTTTGTAACGGCCACAGGTGACAAGTCCATCATCCGCCGGGAACATTTCGAGACGATGCAGGATGGTGCCATTGTCGCCAACTCGGGACACTTCAACGTAGAAATTGACCTGGACGATTTAAGTGAAATGTCCGAATCCAAGCGGAAGATGCGACCGAGCCTCGAGGAATATAAGCTCAAGGACGGGCGTTCGATATTCGTCATTGGTGAGGGTCGGCTTGCCAACCTCGCCGCCGCGGAGGGACACCCTGCCGAAGTCATGGACATGTCCTTTGCCAACCAGGCTCTATCCGCCGAGTACCTGGTCGAGAATTCCGACTCCATGGAACACAACGTCCATTCGGTTCCACGCGAGATCGACGAGGAAATTGCCTCGCTCAAACTGAATGCCCTCGACGTTGAAATTGATGAACTTACTCCGGAACAGAAGGAGTACATGGATTCCTGGCAGTTCGGAACGTAACTTGCATTAACTAATCGCCCTACTCACCATCACTGTTATTTGACGTAAGTGGTGAAAATTTACCCGATCTTAGTTAAGCTGTGCAAAAGATCATCCTGAGCACTCCCGGAGGAGTTTAATGGGCGATTCGGGTATTCGGTCCAAGCGTTCCCTTGATCTGTCAGGTCTTGAGGACTTTCCTGATCTTCACGAGCAGCAGGAAGATACCTTCGGAACCCTCCAGGACTATTTTGACCGTCAATTCGACCTGACACTCAAGGCGGTTGGCCTTGCGGCCAATTCAGACTGGTTGACAGTGTTCCCCGAGGAACGACGGGGTGCTCTCACTCATCCCTCCATTGATGCCCTGACGCAGAATAGAGTGGTGGAGAAAAAACGCTACACCTGGTGTTCGGTGAGTGATCATCTCGGTTTTATGGGGGCGCTGGTGGTCGACGAGGATCCTGCGGAAAGTTTGATCGATGAGCTTCGGGACCTCGGTCCGTTTATTCTTTCGTACTTCCGGCGGATCCATCAGTTCCAGTCGGCGTCGGTCCGGGAAGTCGTGGAAGTCCCCTCCCACCCTTTCTTCACTTCCGAGTCGCTGGAGAACAAACGGGGCATGCAGCAGATTTTTCAGTCCTCGGTGGACAGTATCGCTCGAATTTTCGAGTGTGATAACTGCCGGCTCTTCTGGCGGGAGTCCCCGGAGACACTGCGACTCCGGGCCGAAAGTAATTCTACCGTTGACCTTAACACGGAGCTCAACATTTCGGATGATCCGGTTATTGAACGGGTGATCCGGGACAGTAAATCCGTTCTTATCAACGACCTGCCCGAGTCCGACCAGTCGCTGGATTACTCTCCTAACGTAAGAAGTTTTCTTTCGGTTCCAGTCAACGTTGACGGCCAGGTAATGGGAACCGTTAATCTTTCCTCCAATACCCCCGACGTGTACACCCGGAAGGACCTTGAGCAGTTCTCCGCCATCTGTGACCATCTTTCGACGGTGTATACTGCCACTGAGGAACTTTTTGATCTAACCCGTTACGTCGAGAAAGTCCTGGATGAGCTTCCGGTTGGTGTTCTCACCTATCAGATGCGGTCCGATAAGTTACAGCTCAATCCTGAAGCTCGGAACATTTTTCGGATGGACTGTGAAGAAATTAAGCGCAAAGAGTTTGAGACGAAGCTGAAATCCCGTTACCTGGATACCGAAATCCTGGAAATTTTCGACCTGGATAGGGACCCCGATCAAATTGCCCCAAAGAAATACGAACTCATAGAAGAAGACGAGGAACTCCCCCGGATTGTTCAGGCAATGCAGAGTTCGCTGCGGGACAGTGAGGAAATTCTCACGGGTAAACTGATTGTTCTTTCGGACATAACCCAGCAAACGAGACTTAACGAACAAGTTAACCGGACTGAACGGTTGGCCGCGCTGGGGGAACTTGCCTCAAGCCTTGCCCACGAAATTAAAAATCCCCTGACGTCCATTCATGGATTTGTTCAGATGCTTCCCGAGCGGAGTGACGACGAGGAGTACATCGAGAAAACAGCTCGTATTCTCGACAAAGAATGCCAGCGCCTCGACGGTCTGATCGACAACCTTCACTCCTTCGCCAAACCACAGCTCGGTCACCGGAAGACCTTTTCCCTTCGGGAAGTGATTGACCAGACCCTCACTCTAATCCGTAAGGAAATCGAGAAAGAGGACGTCGATTTAGCGCTAACCTGTTCGGAGGATTTGACCCTCTACGGGGATCCCTCCAAAATCAAACAGATCATCATGAACCTCTCGTTGAATGCTGTCGAAGCGATGCCGTCCGGTGGAGAACTGACAATCGGATGCCAGCCCCATGGAAGTGACTACGGGGAAATCTACGTGAGGGATACCGGCGAGGGCATGACGGCCGAGGAACAGGACAAAATTTTTAATCCGTTTTACACCACCAAAGAAGATGGAACGGGTCTTGGAATGGCAATAACTCATCGCATCGTTGAGGAACACGGCGGTTACATAAATATTGACTCCACACCGGGGGAGGGAACCAACGTTAGCGTTTTGATCCCCCGGCACGAACAGGCCCAGGAGGTCCCGCAGGATGGCTGAACACTCAGTTTATGTGATCGACGATGACCCGAGTATTCGCGAGCTTTTTACGGAAGCCCTCGGTGAGGAATACGAACTCAAAACCTTCGAGGATGGAGTGAGTGGAACCGAAGCGATTGACGAGGACCCGCCTGACGTCCTGATTCTTGATCTACGATTACCCGGAAAAGGTGGTTTAGAGATACTCGAGGAGGTCTGTGACAAGCACGAAGACGTACAGGTCGTCATGGTAACTGCTCATCAGGACGTCGAGTCCGCCGTAAGAGCCATGAAGCTTGGTGCGTTCGATTACGTTGTCAAACCCTTCAATATTGACGAAATTAATATCGTTATCGAGAAAACTATCGAAAACAAACAGCTCGAGGAGGAAGTGGAAGACCTTCGCTCCCACATGGACGGTCAGCACGTCTACACTCCCCTGATCGGGGATAGTGAGGCGATCGAGACCGTCCGAAAGCGTGTCCACAAGGTTGCCTCCACGGATTCCAACGTAGTGGTTCGCGGTGAAAGCGGCTCCGGTAAAGAAGTCGTTGCCAACATGCTCCACCGCGAGAGTAATCGAGCGGACGATCCCTTTATCGCCGTAAACTGTGCCGCCGTGCCCGCCAAACTACTGGAAAGTGAATTATTCGGCTACGAAAAAGGGGCTTTTACCGGGGCTGAGTCGGATAAAACCGGCAAAATTGAGATGGCTCACAACGGATCGTTGTTCCTGGATGAAATTGCCGCGATGCCCCTGAAAATGCAGTCCAAGTTGCTTCGTGTGATCGAAACCAAACGCCTTACACCCGTCGGGGCCGAGGAAGAACGGGCCATTGACTTCCGGCTCATCAGTGCAACCAGTGCGGACATTGAACAACGTATCGAGCAATCGGAGTTCCGTGAGGATCTCTACTACAGAATAAATGTGGTTACGATTGATTTACCGCCCCTCCGTGAACACAAGTCCGACATACCTGACCTGGTGGATTACTTTCTGGAAGAGATCGACCGAAAGATGGAACGTTCCGTCAGCGGTGTAAGCTCCGATGCAATGGAGCTTTTAATGGAGCACGACTGGCCGGGTAACGTCCGTGAACTAAGAAATGCTCTCGAGAGTGCTGCTGTGGTAGGGGATTCGAATCAACTGAAATCCGAGGATTTTAACCTGGGGGGGCGCTCCGAAGTTTCGGAACGCAACGATGGTCAACTTGAGGCTGGCATGAGTCTGGAAGAAGCCGAGAAAATCCTCATCGAGAAAACCCTTGAACAAAACGAGGGTAATATCACACAATCCGCCGAGGAACTGGGGATTACTCGAAAAACCCTCAGAAGCAAGAAAGAAAAATACGGCCTCGACTAAGCCTATTCCGTAGAGAATCGTACAACCGTCTCTCGGCACCTCGGGCTTACGATTTTCCATACTCCGGAAGGGTTGAATATGACTTTTAGCGAAGAGGACTACCAGGAGTGGAAGGACGACGTTTACGAACCACTCGTGGAGTCGTACGGTGAGCGAAAAGACTCCTTTGAGACGAGTTCCGGAATTGACGTCGATCCCGTTTATACTCCGCGGGACTGGTCCGATGAGAATTACGAGGACGACCTGGGCATGCCCGGCGAGTACCCCTTCACGAGAGGGGTCCAACCCAACATGTATCGTGGCCGGTTATGGACCATGCGCCAGTACGCGGGCTTCGGCACCGCCGAGGAGTCAAACGAACGCTACCACTATCTTCTGGAGCAGGGAAACAAAGGACTTTCCGTAGCGTTTGATCTCCCCACGCAAATTGGTATGGACAGTGACGCCGAACTGGCGAGAGGGGAGGTCGGCAAAGTTGGGGTCGCAATTGATTCCCTCCGGGACATGGAAATTCTTTTTGACGGTATCCCACTGGACGAAGTATCCACCTCAATGACGATCAATGCCCCCGCTATCGTTCTGCTGTGCCTTTACGTTGCCGTTGCGAAGCAACAGGACGCGGACCTTTCGGAACTACGGGGGACGATTCAGAACGATGTACTGAAGGAATACATTGCACGCGGGACCTACATTTTCCCGCCCGGACCAAGCATGAGGATAGCGTCCGACATCTTTGAATGGTGTGAGGGTAACCTTCCCAATTGGAACCCAATATCGGTTAGTGGCTACCACGTTCGCGAGGCCGGATCCACGGCGGCCCAGGAAATTGCGTTTACTCTCGGCAATGCCATGGAGTACGTTCGAGGTGGTCTCGACGTAGGACTGGACGTGGATCAATTTGCCGATCAGTTTTCGTTTTTCTTCAATGCTCACAACAATTTTCTTGAGGAAGTCGCGAAATTCCGGGCCGCTCGGCGGCTCTGGGCCCGAATCATGAAGGAAGAATTTAACGCCGAAAAGGATCGCACGTGCCGACTAAAATTTCATGCCCAGACTGGCGGCAGTACACTAACCGCCCAGCAACCCGAAAATAACGTGGTTCGGGTTGCTATCCAGGCCATGGCCGCGGTCATGGGAGGGGCTCAATCACTACATACCAATGGCAAGGACGAAGCCCTGTCTCTACCCACCGAGCAGGCCGTACGGACGGCACTGCGGACGCAGCAGATTCTTGCTCACGAAAGTGGAGTGGCCGATTCGGTGGACCCGCTCGGAGGATCCTATTTAGTTGAAAACTGGACGAATAAACTCGAGGACCTGGCCCGGGATTACCTCGATACGATCGAGGATATGGGAGGCATGACGGAGGCCATCAACGCCGGCTGGGTACAGGAACAAATCAGCGAAGCGGCCTACCAGTACCAGCAGGATGTCGAGAACGGTGATCAGGTCATTGTCGGGGTCAATCGGTTTACGGAGGACGACCATGAGGAACCCGAGAAAATGAAACTCGATCCCCAGGGGGAGGAACGGCAGATTGAACGGCTCAACGCCGTTCGGTCCGATCGGAACGACCAGGCTGTAAAGGCTGCCCTTGAGGACCTTCGCCAGGCCGCTCAAAACGATGATAACCTCGTTCCCAGGGTACTTGAATGTGTCGAATCTTACTGCACGCTTGGTGAAATTATCGACACGATGAAAGACGTCTTTGGCGAATACTCCGGATCGCACTTCTGAGGAAGTTATCTTAAATCTATGACCGAACGAATACTCGTTGGCAAAGTTGGACTGGACGGTCACGACCGTGGGGCCAAAGTTGTAGCCCGGGGACTCCGGGACGCCGGATACGAAGTCATCTACTCCGGGATTCGCAAGACCCCGGAGGAAATTGCTCGAGCGGCCGTGGAGGAGGACGTCGACGTGGTTGGTTTAAGTTCTCTCTCAGGCGGTCACATGACGAATTTCCCCGACGTCCTGGAGGAACTCGAACGCCTGGGTCGTCCCGATATACCAGTTTTTGCCGGTGGGGTTATCCCGGAGGAAGACGCCGAGACACTCAAGGATCAGGGGATTCTTGAGGTGTTCGGACCCGGGACGGATATTTCCACTATCATTGAGTATCTGGAGACCAATTTATTTTCGAATGGTGGGGGTTAACAGATTCAATGGCCATTCTTGGAATTGATCACGTGGCAATTGCCGTTCGTTCCATCGAGGACTCCCAGGAGAGTTTTACCAGTCTGCTTCAGATGGACGCCGACCATGAGGTGGTTGAGCAACAGGGGGTTAAACTAGCCGTCTTTGAACTCGGTGACTCCCGGTTAGAGTTACTCGAGCCACTGTCGGACGATAACTCCATTGCCCGTTTTCTCGATAACCGGGGCGAGGGAGTCCATCACGTTGCCCTGAGAACGGACTCAGTTCAGCAGGAGTTGGATCGGATCTCCTCAGGCGATGATCTTACCTGTCTTGATTCAGAACCCCGCAGCGGCGCTCAGGGGTACAGAATAGCGTTTCTTCATCCCGACGACCTCAGTGGTACGTTAATTGAGCTTGCCCAGCCGGCTGGGTTCAACTGAACGTTTTCTGGTTTAACTTGAGATAGTCCGGTACCAGACCTACACTAACGACCTGATACAGATTGAAATCCCACCCCGATTGATCCAACCATCGGATTTTGTGTTTCTGACTTTTTTGTGAGGTGACGTTGAATGCCGACCGAAATTGCAGTGTTGCCCGGTGATGGAATAGGTCCCGAAGTCGTTGAACAGGGGCTGCAGCTTCTGGAGTTTATCGAACGTGAAGATCCGTCCGTTTCGTTGAATTTCGAGGAGTTTCTCGTTGGAGGTGCCTCGCTCGACGAATACGATACTCCCCTGTCCGAGGATGTACTGACCTCCGCTCAAGAGGCTGACGCTGTTATCCTTGGCGCTGTCGGCGGGCCAAAATGGGACGATAACCCGGTCGAAAAACGGCCGGAGAAAGCCCTCCTTCGGCTTCGAAAAGATTGCGGTTTTTTTGCCAACCTCCGCCCGGCGAAAGTTTACCCGTCGTTACTCGATAGTTCCCCTCTGAAAAATAACATAGCCGAACGGACGAATTTCCTGATAGTGCGGGAACTAACCGGGGGGATTTACTTCTCGGAACCCAGGGGCATTGAAGGCGAGGGGGAAAACCGTAGAGGCTTCAACACTCTCTCGTATTCCTACGAGGAGGTTGAACGGATAACGGACGTTGCTGTTGATGCTTCCGGGAAACGGGATGGCCGTCTGACGTCGGTCGACAAAGCCAACGTTCTCGAAAGCTCCAGAGTCTGGAGGGAGACCGTTGAGGAGGTTGTTGGCCAGGACGTCGACCTCAATCACCTTTACGTTGATAACGCGGCCATGCAGATTATTTCGGATCCGGGGCAGTTTGACGTAATCGTTACCGGGAACCTCTTCGGTGACATCTTATCGGATGCCGCGGCCCAGCTTCCGGGTTCCATCGGACTCCTGCCCTCCGCGAGTCTCGGTGAGACCAGTCAGGGGATGTACGAGCCGGTTCACGGCAGTGCCCCCGACATCGCTGGCGAATCCAAAGCGAATCCCCTCGCGACGATTCTTTCGGTCGCCATGCTGATGCGGTATACCCTGGATCGGAACGACTGGGCCACCAAAATTGAAGAGTCCGTCGAATCCGTGCTTCAGGACGGGTATCGAACGCCGGACATTGCAGGAAGCAACGATTCCGTTTGTTCCACAACGGAGATGGGAGAGGCCGTGCTGAAGGAACTTCAATCGACCCCCCAACCCGTAACCAACTGAGAATACAGACGAATTCTTGATATAGTTGATCATTCCTCGCCGTGAAATGACTCGGCGTTAGATTTGTTTAATTGAGTTGATCCAAGGAGGTCAAATAATGTATACCGTAGCAATTGCCGGAGCAACCGGTGCCGTTGGTAGTGTGATGCTGGACATTTTAGAAGAACGTGATTTCCCGGTGGATACGCTGATTCCACTTGCCAGTGAACGATCAAGGGGCAAAACCGTTGAGTTCAAGGGTAACGACATCGAGGTCGAAGTTCTCTCGGAGAAGTCCTTTGAGGATGTTGATCTTGTCTTAAGTTCCTGTGGGTCTGGGGTTATTGTTGACTACGCAGATCGGATGGTCGACGAGGGAGCCGTGGTTGTCGACAACAGCAGCGCCTATCGCTACGATCCGGACATTCCCCTGGTCGTCCCTGAGATTAACAGCCACGTTCTGGAAGATCACGATGGTCTCATTGCAAACCCTAACTGCAGCACGACCCAGCTTGTCATGGCCTTGCATCCCCTGCACGAGGCGTTTGACATCGACCGTATCGTCGTCTCAACCTATCAGGCAACTTCCGGAGCCGGGTCACAGGCCCAGGAGGACATGTACGAACAGTCTCAGCAGGTGCTTGACGGGGAGAGTGTTGAAGACACCGGGGAGTTTCCCCATCAAATTGCATTTAACGCACTTCCCGACATCGGTCCGGTCCTTGATGAGGAAAACGATTACACGAAAGAAGAAATGAAGATGGTCTGGGAAACCCGTAAGATTCTGGGGGACGATTCCATCGACGTTTCGCCAACGGCCGTTCGGATTCCAGTCGGTGTGGGTCACGGCGAGACGGTGAACATCGAGTTCAACGAGCCCTGTGACGTTGGGGAGGTCCGTGAACGCCTGAGTAGTTTCTCCGGCGTTGAGGTTCAGGATAGCCCGAAGGAATCCGTTTATCCGACGATGATCGACGCGGAAGGGGAGGATCCCGTTTACGTGGGCAGGATTCGGAAGGATCCGAGCCTGGACAGTGGTATCAATTGCTGGATTGTCAACGACAACCTTCGCAAGGGAGCGGCACTCAATACGATTCAGATTGCCGAAACACTCATCGAGGAAAATCTCGTACAGACTCGAGCCACTGCCGGGGTTTAAGACAGGTCGGTAGATTTTCACTCAACTTTTCAGGGGGGGCTAACCGACAATAAAATTTAGGACTAAGCAGTTTTCTTACGGGGGACGAGATTGTGATTGATTTCTATCACGTAACGAAGCGATTTGACGAAGACGGTATTACTGCAGTTGATAACATCACCTTCTCGATGGACAAAGGCGACTTTTATTACTTGCTCGGACCGTCAGGAGCCGGGAAAACGACCCTAATGCGGTTGCTCTACCGGGACATTTCGCCCACCAAAGGTCAGATTTTAATCAATGACAAAAATGTTGGTTCCATGCCCGAGGGTGACATTCCGTACCTCCGACGTCGTATCGGAGTAGTTTTTCAGGATTTCAAGTTGCTCAATGATCGTACAGTCTTTGATAACGTTGCCCTGTCCCTGATTGTCAGGAACGAAAACAAAGATGAAATTAACCGGCGAGTGATGCGAACCCTCGAACAGGTTGGTCTCAAGGACAAACGAGATCAGAAACCCCGGCAGCTGGCCGGGGGAGAACGCCAGCGAGTTAGCATGGCCAGGGCACTCGTGAAGGAACCCGAAATATTGCTTGCCGACGAGCCAACCGGTAACCTCGATCCATCGCTTTCAACCAATATTGTCGAACTTCTCGAGGACATCAATGCCCGAGGAACGACTCTGCTGGTTGCCACCCACGACTATCGGACCGTCGAAGGACACGAGCATCCCTGCCTTGTGCTGGAGGAAGGAAAGCTTATAGAAGGGCCAACCAGGAACCCCCGGGACGTTGAGATCTCCAAGGAGGAACCGGTTGAAGCGGTAACGGAACCATGACAGCACTACGGTACCTCTTCGGTTCCACCTGGAAAAACCTGACCGAAAACCGGTTAATGAACCTGGTTTCGGTCGGTTCAATCGGGCTGGCCTTGATGATTATCGGCTCCCTCCTGTTACTCCAGCAAAATACCTCCGACTTATTGCACCGTTTGAAGTCCCAGACCTCTATCGTGGTTTACCTTGAGCAGGGCGTGGACGAGTCCCGGCGCAGGGATCTCGAATCAAAATTAATTGCCAACGATGCGGTCAAAGACCTGAAATTCCGTTCGAAGCAAGAAGCAAGACAGATCATGCAACAGCGCCTCGGGGAGGACGCCATCAAGGGATTAAGTGAAAATCCTTTTCCACCCTCCTTCCACCTGAAGTTAAAACCGTCCCGCCTGAAGGAAATTGAGTCAGTGGCCAGCAAGATTTCCGGCTGGAGTGGAATAGAAGAGGTCGATTACGGCAAGGAACACGTCGAACGGCTGGAGAACCTAAGTCGGATAGCACAGATCCTTCTGGGTTCCATTGGTATTGTGATCTGCGTGGTTGCGGTTTTCGTAATCTTCAACACTATTCAGCTGACCGTCGTTTCCCGCAAGGACGAAATAGATATCCTCAAACTGGTCGGTGCCACCAAAAGCTTCATCGGGTTTCCTTTCGTACTTGGAGGTGCCGTCCAGGGACTTCTCGGGTGTGTCTTTGGTTCGACTTTACTCTGGTTTCTGTACTGGATTGTTCAGGGGCGGATAAGCGCACTGGAATTTTTCCCCCTGACTCCCTCGTTTCTGAATTACTGGAGGCTGAGTCTTGTGGCGCTGGTCGGGCTGATTCTCGGGGTGATCGGAAGTGCCACGGCGGTTCGTCGTTCCGTTAGCGATATGTAGTCTACTGCTGGCCCCGGTTGTTTCGCTGCAGGCGGCCCCCGAACTCTCCGAATTAAACGAGAGGCTCAAAACCCTCAAAAACCGGGAGTCCCGGCTCGAACGAACGCTCAACCAGATGGCTCAGAAAAAAACAAAAGCCAAAAAGAAGTTTCGGAAAAAAGACAAACAGGAAAATCATCTCCTGAATTTGATCGGAAACTACCGGTCACTGCAGAAGAAAAGCAAACAACGGCTCTCAAAACTTCAAGACCGTGAACAAAAGGCAAAAGACAAACTGAAAGCCGTGGAAAAGAAACTGGACAAGCTTTCCGGGAAAATGAAGGAACGGCGGCGGCTCCTGAAGAAACGGTTGCGGAGTATCTACAAACAGGGTGAACTGATGCAAACCCGGCTGTTGCTGGACGGTTCGGGTATTGATGACATGATGACCAATTACCGCTACTACCGGAAACTGATCAAGCACGATCACAGGGTCATCGGCGAATACCGGGAAACCAGGGTGGAACTCAAGGAATTGCGCGAAGAACGTCGTGAGATCTTCAAACGCCGGCGTGCGATTCGCAAGGACCTGGAGTCGACCCTGGAGAAACGCAAGCAGATTATCCGTGAACGGAAAGCCTTCCTCGAGAAAGTTAGGGACAAGAAAAGTTTTTACCGCCAACGGTTACGGGAGCTTGAGAACCAGCAGGGGAAACTTAAGGAGAAAGTGTTGCGTTTCCAGCGAAAACGAAATTTGACCAAGCGGAAACTTCGCCGTATTAAAAGTCAGTTTGGTCAGCGGAAGGGAGAGCTTTCCTGGCCAGTGGAGAGCCGTGAAATCCTGCGTCCTTACGGCACCTGGCGACGTAACGGCATCGTCCACAACAATGATGGTATCGACATAAAAGTCACGAAACGGGCGGAAGTTCGGGTTGTTGGTTCAGGTGAAGTTGTCTTTGCCAACCAGTACCAGGGAATGGGTAAGGTCGTGATTGTCCGCCACAACAAAAAGTTCATCTCACTTTACGGATCGCTTGTCGATACCAAAGTGGAGAAAGGAGAAACCGTTGACCGGAATCAGGTGATTGGCAACGCCGGGCGCACCTCCGGCATGGACGAACCACGGCTTTACTTCCAGTTGTTTCAGGGTAAGAAAACACTAAATCCCACCGAGTGGCTTAAGTAATAAGGATTTGACGTTTGTGGAACCAGGTGTTTATTTGATCAGCCCTCGAGAGCAGCCTTTCCTGGACCAGGTCCCTGAGTTGCTGGAGGTTGGTTTTGAGTATTTTCAGTATCGACGGCCGGCCCTGACGGACCGTGAGCGCTGGCAGGAATTAAACCACCTGGTCCCACTTCTCGAGGACGCCTCACCTGACTTAATTATTAACAATCGTCCCGATTTTGCCCTCGCTGCGGAAGCGGACGGAGTTCACCTCGGTCAGTCCGACCTCCCGGCGGCGCCGGTCAAGCGGAACTGGCCAACAATTACCGTTGGCCGTACTCACCGTGCGGACGAGGACCTGATCGAGGAGGCGGATTACTACGGGGTAGGACCTGTTTTTTCGCCCTTTTCCAAGACCGTTGACGTCGAGCCCTGCGGCTGGGGTGGAATACGGAAGGTTTTGGGGCGCACTGAGAAGGACGTATTTGCCATTGGGGGGCTCAACCAGTCACGCCTGGAGGATGTTCCGGCAGGATTGGCCGGGATCTGTGTTATTGGAGCGGTTTGGGACGATGCGTCACCAGTTGAAGCCCTCCGGGGATTGCGCGAGTCGCTGAATGAGACTTGCGTTTAGAGCCAGAACTGTGTCTTTTCGGCTTTCTGAGCAAGAGCGTCAAAGCGGCCTGCCAGCGATTCAAACATTTCCTCGTACATCGAGATCAGGGCCTCCGGATGTTCGGCCTTCATTTTACCGACCGATTTACGGGTGATTTCCAGGAGTTGAGAGGACTCCAGGGCCACGGCGCCGGCCCGGCGCTTTCCACCGGAAAATAAACCGAGTTCGCCAAAGAACTCACCCGGCTTCATTGTAGTAACGATCTCCTTTTCGT
>JBDGPI010000041.1:15427-21241 GCA_042219765.1 Salsurabacterium abyssinicum (SeqCode) | reverse complement strand
ACCGGCTTGACGTGTTCCTCCCGAGAAGAGTCCCAGCTCCCCGAAGAAGTCACCGGGTTCGAGGGTTGCGACAAGTTCCTTTTCGTCCCGCATCAGTTTTTCTATACCAATGGAACCGGCGAGGACGACGTAAAAGCAGTCGTCCGACTCATCATCCTGTTCAAAAATCTGTTCATCCTCGCTAAGGGTAACCGTGTTGGACTCTTCAACGAGATACTCTAATTGTTTGTTGTTGAATTTTCCAAAAAGGGCGAGGGACTGTATTTGATCGGAAATATCTGACATAGTAATTCCTCCGTCCGGTAAGTCAGTTAGAAAAAAGACAATACATAATCCACAGTAGAATACACAAGGGATTTGAATTTTCCCCGGAATGAACTGTGGAAGCCCCGTCGAGATCCATCGATTTGGCTGGGTGAGATCGGACTTTTATTTTTTCGGTACGTTCAAAGTCACTGGAGGAGAAAGTATGTACGATGTCATTGTCGTGGGTGCCGGTCCCGCCGGAAGCGTAACCGCTCATGAATTAGCCCGTGGAGGACTATCGGTTCTTGTCATTGAGAAGGAAACGTTCCCCCGGTTGAAACCCTGCGGTGGAGGATTACCAGTTCATGCGACGGATCTTCTCGATGAGATCGGTATTGATATTGAACCGGTTGTTGAGGACGTTGCCCGGGACGTAAAGTTTCTTTACGAGTCGAAGGAGCCGGTCCGGTCCGATCTATCGGATGCACCGGTTACCATGGTAAACCGGGCTGATTTCGATCAGCGATTAATTGATCAGGCCATTGACGAAGGTGTCACTTTCCGGGATGGAACCGGCGTTGCCGATGTACGGTTGAATGACCACTGCGAGGTGACACTAGAGGACGGTACCGTGGAGACATCCCGGTTTGTCGTCGGAGCCGACGGAGCCAACAGTCTGGTGGGTCGCTCACTTGGTTTGTTTGAAACCCAGACGTGTGGCGTGGCCCTGGACGCGGAGGTGGATGTGGGCCAGGGAGCCTACGAACGGGAAAAACATCAGGCAACTTTCAACGTTAATTTTGTCGAGAATGGCTACGGCTGGATATTTCCAAAAGATAACTACCTTGCCATGGGAGTTGGCGGTTACGACAAGGATATTTCGTACCCCCAAGCTCTTCAGTCCTTCCTGGAGGACTCGCTTCAGGAGGGGGAAATACAGGACTACGAAGTGCTCGGCCACCCTCTTCCGTACTTCGACGGTGCCGTAACCGTAACGAAGGGTCCGGTTGCCCTCGTAGGAGATGCTGCTTTCATGGTGGATGCTCTTTCCGGGGAAGGCATTTTTTATGGCATGAAGGCCGGGACGCTACTGGCGGAATCGATTCTGGAAGCCGACCGTAAGAATAAGGAAACCCTCGAAGGCTATCAGCAACGCCTCAGTGAAACGGTGTTCGAGGAACTCCAGTGGTCGAGCCGACTTGCCTCGGTGTTCTTTTCCTACCCGTACAAGTGTTACAACCAGGGGGTCAAACGGCCGGAAATTGTTAATTGGATCAAGCAGGTCGTGGTCAGTGAATCCTCCTACGATGAGATATACGGTCAAATATGGGATGAAATCCGTCGCCGGACGGGGTCCATGTTCCTTAGGAAGCTTGGTCTTAAATGAAGACCCTGTTGCCACAATGACGTTCATTTTTTCTGGACTATCAGTCCTGGGGTGAGACCAGGGTTGCTTGCCGATTTGTACCTGTTCCTGGAGCTATTCGTCATGTGCCCATTTGAGTTGATTGAGTATGAAGGGTGAACGCCAGCTCGCTGATCTGGTCGACGCCGCCCGTCAGCAGATTGTCGCCGGTGGAAGTCCGGAAAAATGGTTCGATTCAATTGGGGAGATTCTGGTTGATCCGGAGGACGGTTCGCCGGACCAGACCTGGTCCCGCCTGCGGGACCGTGCGGAAGCTTACGCCGACCATCAGGACGACGCGGAACTCTGGCGGTTGATCGGTGAACTCTACACACTGAGCCGGTGGTACCTGGATCGTCCGGTGACGAGGGTAAAGGGGGTCGGGGAAGCTCGGGCCGAGAAGCTGACCCGGCTCGAGATAGATACCCTTCAGGACTTAATTCTTCATTATCCACGGTCTTATACTGACCGCCGCTTCGTTGACGATATCCGGGACCTGGAGGAGGATCAGGTGGCCACCGTCTACGGTGAGGTGGTTGCCGGGGGAGTGGTCGAGGGCCGCAAGCCACGCTACGAGGTACGAATTGGCGACGACACCGGTATGCTTCGGGTTAATTTCTGGAATCAAACATACCTCAAGGACCGAATTACAAGGAATACTAAGCTTTTCTGTACCGGCAAAGTCGAGGACTTCCGAGGTACCATGCAGATGAATAATCCTGACTATGAAGTCATCGAGGAAGACTCCGACCTGGAGGAAAGTAAGTCCATCAAACCAATCTATCCCCTCACGGAAGGGATCAATCTCAAACAGCTCAGTAAATGGATCGAACGGGGACTGGATATGGCTTCGGACCTTCTCTTTGACTGTGTTCCCGCCGATCTTCGCGAGACGTTCAACCTGATTTCGTATCGCTCGGCTCTCCGTCAAATACACCAACCCGAGGATATTGACTCCCTTCAGGCAGCCCGGCGGCGAATTATTTTTGAGGAATTCTTTTACTTTCACCTGATGTTTGCTCTCCAGAGCTGGAACATTGACGAAACACCAAAACCGAGGACAGTTCCCTCGCGGGAGTGGACCGAACGTTTCCTTCGTGGCCTCCCCTTCGAGCTGACCGACGATCAAAATCAGGCCCTGGAAACCATCGAGGACGATCTTGCTTCGGACTCTCCCATGCATCGGCTTCTACAGGGTGATGTTGGGACCGGCAAAACCGTGGTGGCGACGGCTTCGTTACTGCGCGTCGCCGACAATGGCTATCAGACTGCCCTGATGGCACCAACCGAAGTTCTGGCGGAACAGCATTACAGGACCCTGCGGGACGTGCTGCCGGAGGTCCCCTGTGATTTACACCTCCTCGTGGGCGGAATGGACAAAAGCGATAAACAAGAGGTTAAGGAACGGATTGAGACCGGTGAGGCCGATCTGGTTGTGGGGACTCACTCTCTCATACAGGGTTCGGTTGATTTTTCCGATCTCGGTTACGTTGTGATTGACGAACAACATCGGTTTGGTGTCGAACAGCGCAAGCGTTTACGGGAGAAAGGACCCGACGTTGACATGTTAATCATGTCGGCCACACCGATTCCTCGCAGTCTGGCGATGACCCGTTACGGAGACCTGAAAATCACGACACTGGAGTCGTTCCCTCAGGGGCCCAAAAAAATTACGACGGAATTACTCGACCAGACGGATAACAACCGCATCGAGGTTTACGGGGAGGTCCGGGATGCGGTTGAACAGGGGGAGAAGGCTTTCTTCGTGTTTCCGGCAGTTGACGAGACGGATGACTCCGAGTTAACACCCGCCCGGGACGCCTGGGAGTCGGCCCGGCAATCAAGTTTTTTCGACGGAGTGAATCTGGGACTTGTGCACGGCCAGATGTCCCGTGAGGAGAAGCAAAAAGTGATGGAAGACTTCGAGGATGGCACAGTCCAGGTGCTTTTCTCGACGACTGTTATTGAGGTAGGGATTGACGTTCCGGAGGCGAGTTACCTTGTTGTCCACGACGCCGAAAATTTTGGCCTTGCTCAGCTCCATCAGCTCCGGGGCCGGATCGGCCGGGGCGGTCAGCAGGCCTGGTGTTACTTGCTAATGGACCCCGGAGCGTCGGAGGACTCACGGGAACGCCTGGAGGTGCTGGAGCGCACTCAGGATGGGTTCGAGGTTTCCAGGGAGGATCTCAGGCTGCGTGGGATCGGAAACCTGGCGGGTACCCGTCAGGCCGGTTTTCAGCCCTTCGAACTCGGTAATGTCTGGAAGCATCGGACGCTTCTCGAAAACGCCCAGGTCGCGTCGGAAGAACTCGTGTCCGAAACCAAGGGTCTTGACGATCCCGAAGTGGTTTTAGTTCGGAAAAAACTTGAACGAGAGTACTCCGATCAGCAGCAGTACGTAGAAGTCGGCTGAGGTACTGATACACCAATGCGCTGGATTCTGTCTCTGTTTATTGGAATTCCGATTCTTGAACTGGCCGTGCTTATGAAGGTCGGTGAATGGATAGGATTCTGGAGGACTGTGGTCGTTATTATTGTGACGGCCGTTGTGGGGGCTTCCATGTGGAAAAGCCAGGGCTTGCGAATTCTCTGGCGGCTTCAGGACGAAATTGGGAAGCAGGAATTGCCGGCTAATTCACTTGTCGAGGGAATGATGATCCTGGTCGGTGGTGCCTTCCTGCTGACCCCCGGGTTCGTTACCGATGCGGCCGGGTTTATCTGTCTGATTCCCTTTACTCGGCGTTTCTTCCGGGATCACCTGAAACAATGGATTCAACGTAAGATTGAACGCGGTGAAATTGAGGTCTATACCGAAACGGAGGGAGAATTCGACGAGGACCCTTAAAGAATGCCATCAGTTGCCTCAATTTTTAAAAACGTCTATTCCGTTGACTCGTAGGCCATTCTGAAAACAGCTAACTGAAGCGAGAAGAACCGCTGCCAGGCACTGAGACAACCGGCGAGCCGATCGGGGTCCCTGATGTCCCCCGTTAACGTCTGGTTCACTTGATTCATTAACCAGCTAAAGGTCGGACCGAGGTGAGCCTCGTCGACCACCATTTCCTCGAAGCCCAGCTGATCCGTATGAATGGCCCCGACTTTTGCGAGGTAAGTGAGGTACTCCTCCCGGGTCCTGGTTTCAAAAATTCTTTCGAACCACAGTTCAAATCCTTCCACCCGATCCTCAATCAGCGAAGGGTCCACCGAACCGTCCTCATCCCGGTAAAGCTCGGCGGTAGGTTCAAACCCGAGCAGCACGTCGTATAAATTACGCACAATCGTTGGAATTTCGGGGCGAATTATATCTTCAGTGGACTGTACTCTACGCCAGTCATCCTCGTTGAAGTCAAGGAATTCCTTGAAGTAATCCCACCGGTACTCGGGGTCATTTGCAAATTTTTTCGGACTGAAATCGTTACCGAGGTAGGGTTCAGTCACGAAGCTTCCAGCCAATTTTGAAAAGGTATAGTGAGCTGGTGGTCCCGGCCAGAAGCAGGAGGGTCAAAATACTCCCGGAGATCCAAGGGGAGACGGCGGATGTTCCGAGCATGCCGAACCGGAATCCGTCAACCATGTAAAAAAGAGGGTTGAAGTAGCTAACCTCCCGCCAGGGGCTGGGGAGGGTTTCGACGCTGTAGAAAACACCGCCCAGGAAAATTAGTGGGGTAATCAGATAATTCTGAAAGAGGGCGATGTTATCCCAGCGTTCCGCCCAGAGACCCACGAGGATGCCGTAGGCTCCGAAGGTCGCGGCCGTTAGTATCATGAAAAGTGCCATCAAAATGGGGGAGAATAACGGAACACTGACAAGTAGGTAGCTCAAGATCAACGTCAGGCTACCGACGATTAAACCTCGTGTGGTTGAACTGAGAATGTAAGCGCCGACCATCTTGATGTAGGAAAGCGGTGAGACCAACAGGTCCTGGATGAAATGTTCGTAGCGTGCAATGAAAAGAGAAGTGGTGCTATTGGCGTAGGACGAATTGATTACGCCCAGGATGATTAATCCGGGGAGTATGTAGACGATGTAGGAGAAGTCCTTAATGGGGTCAATCCTGGTTCCCAGCGAATAGCCGAAGATAATAATATACAGCACGGCCGTGAGAACGGGTGGTACGATGGTCTGGTTGGGAAGTGTCATGAAGCGGCGCAGTTCCCGCCGG
>JBDGPI010000041.1:10266-15417 GCA_042219765.1 Salsurabacterium abyssinicum (SeqCode) | reverse complement strand
GAAGTCAGTGATCATTGCTGTTCACAGCCTCAAGGAAAATATCTTCCAGTTCGGTTTCCTCAAATTTCAAGCCGGTTACGGTGATGTCTTCATCGTGAAGGGTTTCGAGGACGGCGGAAATTTCGTCGTCGAAAGACCGCCGGTAGGATCGCAGAGTTGTGCCGTCGATGTCGAGGAACGGAAAATCCTCCCGTACCCGGCTGGCAACTCGTTCCGGCAGCCGGTCGACCGTCATGATGGACTGGAAGCGACCGTATTCGTCCATAACGGTCTCGAGGGTGTCCGAAAGAATCAGTTCACCCTCCTGAAGGATGGCGACTCGGTCGGCCAGTTTTTCGACTTCCTCAATGTAATGGGTGGTCAGGATCATCGTTTTACCCTGATCCTTCAAGGCCTCCAGAAAATCCCAGAGTTTGTGACGCAACTCGACGTCGAGGCTGGCCGTTGGTTCGTCAAGAATCACAATGTCCGGGTCGTGAATAACGGCTTTGGCTATGAGAAGCCGGCGTTTCTCACCGCCGGATAATTCATTCGGACGGGATCCCATCTTATGGGTTAACTCAAATTGCTCCAGTAATTCCTCGGCCCGGCGCCGACTTTCGTCCATCGGAAGACCGAAATACCCGCCCTGGTACACCAGACAGTCCTCGATGGGGAAGAACCGGTCGAAGTTGGCTTCCTGCGGAGCAATGCCGATGCGTCGGCGAGCCTCCTGGTAACTCGAGACAACGTCCTCGCCGAAGACCCTGATAGAACCCTCGTCGATCTCGGCGAGACCCGTTGCCATGTGCATGGCGGTCGTTTTACCGGCTCCGTTGGGACCGAGGAGCCCGAGGAAATCCCCCTGTTTAACCGTGAGGCAGAAGTTTTCCAGCGCCGTGGTTTCGTCGTAACGTTTGGTGACGTTGTTGAACGTTAAAGCTGGTGTGCGTTCCGACATAACGTTGACTCCAGTGTGTTAGTTTGAGAATCGGGGTTACGGTTTCTTCGATTCTTAACGTAGGACAGTAAGTTAAAGCGGAGAAATAAACGGAGTAGGAATCCCCATTCGAGAACGAAACCTTTATTTTAGATGATAAGGCCTGGCTTGACGACTCCAGGAGTCAGGTATCTTGATTTAAAAGAAGCACATTGGATTCATTCTGTTTCAAAAATGGACGGATGTCATAAACGTCGTTTGCGTATTTCACCGTCATCGTCGAGTTTGAGTTCAAACTGTTCCCCCGGACTCTGGTCGTGGTCGTATTCCGATAGTGGTCCGAGCGTGTAATGACCCCCCTCCGATAACTCCAGTTGCTCCGGGATCTGATTGCGTCGAACGTAAATGGGGAGTGTCTGATTGTCCTGATTGGTGAGTTCGAGCTTGAGCCAGGCGTTGGTGTCATCGCCGGCCTCCACGGAGGTCAGGCGCCCCTGAATTACATAAGGATTCGGGGCCGATACCTGGGACTGGGTGGAGTCGTAATGGGTGAGCTTGTCCTGCAGATCCTTGGCCGTGGTGGACGACCACGCCGTTTCTCCGTCGACGATTAACTGAGGTCCCTGTTGCAATCTGAACCGCAGATTCCGGAGCAAGTAATACCCATCGTCAAACTCCAGGTTGCTCCTGGGGAGAAGGGGAAGTGTACTTTCCTCCTTGATGCGTTGCTCGAGAGGAGCCTGCGGTGGGCTTTGAGAAAGATACGGTGTTTCATTGTAACGAATCACCTGTCCACCGGTTGCAATTCGACTATTGGGACTGGTTTTAAGTTGGGCCACGTGGTGTAACCGCCAGACCGGTTCAGTCAGGTCCTCCTCCAGTACAAGAATATTGTAATACTTGCGGGCGCCTTCATCCGTAAATTTCACCACGGTATAAGGTTTTTCCTCGGATATTTGACCGTGGTAAAGGTAGTTGGCCTGCTGAAGTTTCTGAAGGTACTGTCGGATGGATGATGTCCCTTTGTCGGAGAGCGAACCAAAGAAATTCTGACTGAGGTAAATTGGTTTAAGAGGGGACTCCTTGTTCCAGAAAGATCCCGGCTTCCCGGCCAGGAATTGAGTTAGTTTTCGTTGACCGGTCCAGAACGGAAGGGATCCTACTGTCTTTATTATCGTCTTGTAGGCGGATTTATTCACGACAATCACGGTCCAGGTGGGTAAAAAATACTCAATTTCGCGCCGGCTGGTTCCAGACTGACAAAACGTAACTGAAGGAAGACCAGGCTCGATTTTACGGCTAGATGGTAGCTGAGCTTCGAAACCGCCGGAAGCCTTTTTAGTGGAATAAACTTTGCGTAGTTAATGTTGTACAATATTGACGGATCAAAATCAGTTGCTAATAGATACTGGACCCTTTCTTCCCCCCTTCCACACGCCCGCTTCGGCTTTGCCGGGGCGGGCGACTTTTTTTATTGCCGAGAGGTTCACCGCAACGGGATGTCAAAACGTTCTGGCTAACGTTGGATCGGTAATCCCCTATACTCTAATGACAATTTTCGAATAACGAGTCTTATATGGGTGGTTTTGTTGAGTTCGGAGGGTTCGTTGTCCAAGTCCACAATTCGGGACCGTATGCTTGAGTGGCGGCGGGGCATCTCCGAGGAAGAGTGGACGTCACGGAGTCAAAACATTTGCCAACGGTTGCTGGATAACGTTTCATTCAGCCGGCTGACGGTAATGACTTACGCTGCCATCAACCGGGAGGTTGACCTGAGTCACATGATTGATCAAGTCCCTGACACCACCTGCTTTTGCCTACCGGTTGTCGACGTGGAGCGTAAAACACTGACCGCCCACAAGCTCACGAAACCACGGGACCTTCGACGAAGCACAGAAATGGCTCGGCCGGTCGGAACGATGGAAACGGGCCCCTACGGTATCCTTGAGCCGTCCCCGGACGAGAACCCGGTTGTTGATTCGATTGACCTGGATCTCGTGCTTGTGCCGGGTCTGGCATTTGACGTAAACGGTGGCAGACTGGGCTACGGGGAAGGATATTACGACAGGTTTTTGTCCCAACTTGATGAAACCACCACAAAAATCGGGGTTTGCTTTGACGAACAACTGGTTAAGGACCCTCTACCAGTATCCGAACATGACGTTCCCGTTGAACGCGTTGTAACTGAGACTAGAATGAAATAATATTCTTTATATCAACTGCCGGGGTGGCGGAACTGGCAGACGCGCAGGGTTCAGGACTCTGTGGGCATTCGCCCGTGCGGGTTCGACTCCCGCCCCCGGCACCATTAATAGTAAATAAACTACTGAAATCAGCTATTAAACAACCACTATTCATCGGTCAGGAGTGAGTTTCCAGAGCGTGAATGACGACGGGGGTCTCGTTCTTTTTTTCTCGGGTACGTTAATTGCTCTTCTACTTGGAGTGTTTCTTGCTATTCGTCCCGGTCCGCAAAGACCGGATAGAGATCAGTTCTCCAATAATAAACAGAGGTCCGTTCTGCAGTTCCGGACGAATTACCCTAACCTGGACCGCCTGGCATCCCTGGACCCGGCGTCCAAGCCCTACCTCAACATTGTGAAACTGGCCGTTCGGAAGCATGCCAGCACCTATCAACTGGATCCGCTCCTGGTACTGGCTCTTATCAAACACGAGTCGGCGTACAATTTAAGGGCAGTGTCTCCTGTAGGGGCTGCGGGTCCAATGCAATTTATGCCGGCCACCGGTCGTGATATGGGCCTTGCCCCTGTCTATTCACCCGATCTTCTACAGCAGGCCGAGCAGGTTAAAGACCGGGCGAGATCGTTGTATTCACGGGCCGTCCGTAAAATGCAGGCGGAACAGTTTTCCCTGCTTCCCGACTTGATAGACCGCTGGAAGGAACTGAATACCCGGCAGCGGCGTCTTTTTACTCAGTATCGGCGTCGCTTGAAACAGAAAATTGAGGATAAGTCCCGACAGCAACTCGCCGATCTGGACCAGCGCTTTCTGAGAAAAAAGGCCGTGCTTAAAGGTGTCAAATACCTGGCTGAACTTTTTGCGGAACGGAATGGGGATGTTCGTGAATCCCTTGCCGCCTACAACGCGGGGCCCGGTAGCGTCAGGCGATACAACGGAATTCCACCTTATAATGAAACCGTTCAGTACCAGAATCGAATTGTGAACACTTATCAACGGTATAGTCGGTACCTACAGCCAGACCTCGAGCGCAAGGATCGAGTACCGGCGCTCAGCTCCGTGAAATGACGACGTTTGATCCTTTAATCTGCTTGGACGTTGAATAAGGGAGTTCCCATGGCGAAAGAGTTAATTGGTACCATTGATCGACACAAAAAAGGCTACGGGTTCCTTATTCCCGACCAGGAAGGCCTTGAGGATGTGTTCATCCCCCCCGGGCAACTTAACGGGGCGATGTCCGGCGACCGGGTCAAAATCCGTTTGAAGGCCTCCGACCGTGGCAAGAAGGACGTCGGCTCCGTTACTAAAATACTCGAACGGAGTGTCGACAAACTCATAGGAACCGTACAGATTGCCTCCGAGAAGACTGTTGTTATTCCCAATCAACTGGATATCGACACGACGATCCGGGTTCCCCACCAGAAGGATAGCACCCGTGTGAGTAACGGTGATATTGTCGAGGTGGACATAGAAACGTACGAACCGCTCCGCGGGGTCATTGTTGACGTGCTGGGGCGTCCCGGTGATCCACTTGTCGAGGAAAAGGTCATTCTAAAGAAATACGACCTCGCCGAGGAATTTCCTGATCCGGTTCAGGAGGCCGCGGAAAACCTTCCCGACAGCGTCCCGGAGTCGGCTCTTGAGGAACGCCGTGATCTGACGGATCTCACCGTAATAACGATCGACCCATACGACGCCAAGGACCTTGATGACGCCGTCTCTATCGAAATAGACGATCAGGGGTTTTACCGGGTTGGCGTCCACATTACCGATGTTTCTCATTTTATTGAGGAGGGCGGTGTGCTCGACGAAGAAGCCCGCAGGAGAGCGACGAGCACCTACCTGGCCAACAAAGTTATTCCGATGTTCCCCTCCGAGTTCTCCAATGGTATTGGAAGCCTCAACGAGGCCGCCAGGCGGCTGACAATCTCAGTTTTCCTGACGGTTGATCAGTCCGGGAAGGTGCTGGAAACGTCCTTCGACAGGAGCTACATCTCGGTTGATCGACGCTTGAGTTACGATGAAGTCGACCA
>JBDGPI010000041.1:0-10256 GCA_042219765.1 Salsurabacterium abyssinicum (SeqCode) | reverse complement strand
TTCCGAGACCCCGCCGGAATCCGTTAAGGGGCTGACGGATAAAATAGACATGCTGGTTGATGCTTCCCAGAAAATGCGAGCGCGACGCATGGATCGTGGTAGTCTGGATTTTGATCTACCCGAGGTCAGTCTCCGTTGCAGTGAGGGGGAAGTTGAAGAAATCATTCACGTCGAACACACCCTTTCGCACCAGGCGATTGAAGAATTCATGATTGCGGCCAACGAAGCAGTCGCCCGGTACTTAACCGAACGCAGTACTCCGATGCTCTACCGGGTTCACGAACCGCCCGCCCAGGAGGACGTTAAGGAACTGGCCCAGTTTATCGAGGGGATGGGATATCGCTTGCCGGTTAAGGACGAGATGCACCCTGAGGATTTCCAGACGGTCCTCAATCAAGCCGACAGCCTCCCCGAGGAACGTATTATTGCCTGGAACCTTCTGCGGTCCATGAAACAGGCCCGTTACTCCGAGGAGAACTTGAAGCACTTTGGTCTGGCGTCCTCGTGTTACTGTCATTTTACGTCCCCGATTCGTCGTTACCCCGATTTGACTGTGCACCGGACGCTGAAACGAGTTCTCGAACAGGGTGAACTTGACGGTAAAACCAAGGGGCAACTTCGGGATGAGTTACCCTCTCTGGCCCGGCATACCTCCGAGCGGGAACAGAATGCCACCGACGCCGAGCGGGAGTCCATCAAAGTAAAGTTACTCGAGTACATGAAAGATCACATCGGGGAACAGATGGAAGGATACGTAACGTCCGTGCTGGAATTCGGCTGTTTCGTTCAACTGGAAAATACACTTGAAGGATTGATTCACGTTAAAAACCTGGATGATTACTACGTCTACGATGAACGGAATTATACGTTAACGGCCGAATCAAGTGGTAAAATACTTCACATAGGTGATCGTCTGAAAGTTCAGGTTACCCGAGTTGACGTACCACAGCGGGAACTGGACTTCAAACTGGTTGAAATCCTTGAGAGCCACCTGGGTGATACGGATGGGTAAAACAATTGCAAAAAACAAGAGAGCGTACCGTAATTATGACTTTGAGGAATTTTACGAGGCCGGAATCGTGCTCGACGGAACCGAAGTTAAGGCCCTTCGGGATGGTCGCGGACACCTTAAGGAAGCTTATGCCATGAACCGTGGCGGCGAAATCTACCTCGTGGGTGCTCACATCGGCCCCTATTCCAACGCTCCCGAAAACCAGCAACACGAAACTGACCGACCACGGAAATTGTTGCTGAAACGGCGTGAGATTAATACGTTAATCGGTAAGATTTCCCGTGAGGGATACTCACTTGTTCCCACACAGATGTATTTCAACAAGCGAGGGCTCGTAAAAGTTCAGGTCGGGCTGGGGAAAGGTCTTAAGAAGCACGACAAGCGCGAAAAGATAAAGGAACGAGAGGAGAAACGACGTCTTCGCCAGAAGTACAAGACGCAAATTCGCTAACCGCAAGTTTGTCTCACAAGGAAAGGATAACTATGTACCGACTCGGTAAGGTGTTTCAGCTGACCATCACATTGATGGTGCTTCTCACACTGCAGTGTTTAATGTCCTCAGCCGGTCTTGCCCAGAAGCCTTCGAAACTACAGGAACTCGTTCAGATGCCGGTTGCCGTGGACAAGCTTAACCAGGCTGGTGTTCCTCGCGCCCAACTTGAAGCCCTCGTTGGAACGTTAAATGACGCCGGAATTCCTGCGGCGGACTTCAACCTCATACTCTACAATACACCCCACTTCGCCGAGGATCTTGGAAGTCTACAGGCGGTAACCAATTTTGCGGCGATGCAGTACGATCGGGGGTTGCAGGGAGGGGAATTAGTTGACACCATCAGGCGTGAAATACGCCTGCGGGGGGTGCTGGAGACGGCTCCCCTGCCCGGTAATGTTGACTACCTCGGGGATGACGCAAAAAAAATTATTCAGACTGTGAAACGTCGCCACCGGCAGCGCAGGCTCCGGGACGAACCGCCCGAGGAACCCGAGGAACCGCAGGACCAACGGCAACGCCCGCAACAACCTCCTGCTCCAACTGGCCCGACGGGCCCAACCGGTCCGACAGGTCCCGGCGGACCAGGATTTCCCCAGTAAAAGGATCGGTTTCAAGAATTGGCACTCAATTAACCCAGCCACTGCAGTTCCAGGCCAGTTTGGGCAATTTAAAGGACAATAGGAAGAATAAAGATGATTCCCGTCAGGTTGATTCAAAGTTTTTATTGAGTGTGTTTAACCAAAGGCTAATTGGGTCAGTTTGATCGAAGTAGAGAGATTTAGTGAAATTTCGACCTCCGCAGGTTAGTTTATAGTATTGGGTCCAAACAAATGAATTTAAATTTAACCAAAATGGGGGCGATCGGATTCGACACGGAGCGGATGAACCAGGAGAGCATGTCGGGGTTAGCCTTACCACCCCGTTAGAAACGGCAAGGTAGCCATTACTTGGCGATAGAGACTTAGCTATGGCGGCCTAACTTAGCCGCCTCCCAGTCCAACTAGGGCTGGGCCCTGCCCGGGTTTCTCCCTGTGGACCCGGATCCAGGGACCGGAACAGGGACCGGCCGGCGAGAGGTCCGTTCAGCTTGCCGCTCGGTTATTTAAAGAGAACGGTGCAGCAGCCGCTAATTCCCGCCCGTTGGAATCGGCTGTGAAGCTTTTCGACGGGCTAAACATGTAGAGCTTCTGGGCTGATGTTCCGTGGACGCGGGTTCAATTCCCGCCGCCTCCACCATTTTTTTCTTACACTTACCGGAATACGCTTCGATCGGTTCTACGATCGAGTTCAATCGGACCGGGTCGAGGGTTCCCTGTGGAAACTGAATAGGGATCTCTCATCGTGTTCGGTGGTGATTTTCTGGTTAAGATCCCAGGATCACTATGGCGATAATCAGAACTGATAACGGATGGGTTTTTACGTAATTCGGGAGGATGATTGATTAAGATGCGAAGGGGAATCCTGCTCGTTCTTGTTCTGGGTTTTTTGCTTACTCCGATGGTCTCCACGGCTCAATCAATTGAACTTGTTAATAGCAGTGGCGAACTGCAGAGCACAATCCAGAGTATGAAATCCGACCGAAATGTTCTAGCCAACCTCATGGATTTCTTTCGTGCCCTTGATTTTTCCGTCGACTGGGACGAATCCGTCAGTAGTTTGATTGTTGATAACGAAGGGACTCAATTCCGCTTTCGACCCGAAAGCAAATTTGTCCGAACCGGTGATAATAAAATTGACCTCTCCCAGGCGCCCGTGTTCAACGAGGGGGCGCTTTACCTTGACATAGGGTCTCTGGTTGAGCTCTTTGGGAAGCATTCGTCCAAGTCTTTGATCTGGAACAATGCCCGAAATCAGTTGCAGCTTCGCAACCAGAGTCAGTGGAGCACAAACGAGGGGCAGGAGGACCCAATTGGAGAGTTTATTAAAGGGTCCCAGGATGACGAAAAGATGCTGGTCATTATTGACCCCGGTCACGGTGGTCGGGATCCCGGAGCAATTGGAACCAACGGGCTACAGGAGAAGAAAGTCGTGCTTGAAATGGCCCAGAAAATGGAACAGGTGATGAGCCAGAATTTTTCGGAGATAGACGTTCGTCTTACCCGTAGCAGCGATGAATTCCTCCCCCTGCAGAAGCGTACCCAGATAGCGAATCAGCTGAACGCGGACCTGTTCATTTCACTTCACGCGAACAGCGGTCGGTCCTCGGTCGCCAAGGGGTTTGAACTGTTCACGTTGAGTGGTGAAGCGTCGGATCCGTCCGCCAAGGAACTCGCAAAAATTGAGAACAGTGCCCTCCGTTACGAGGGGTACAGCAAGGATGAACTCGACGACGTCAGCTGGATACTCTGGCAGTTGCGTTCAACCATTCATACTCGAGAAAGCCGTCGGGTGGCCTCTATTGTTTCCTCCGCCATGGAGGAGCGGTTACCAATACGGAACCGAGGACTCAAGCAGGCACCGTTCTGGGTACTGAAGGATGCCAGAATGCCGGCCATCCTGGTTGAAACTGGATTTCTTTCGAATCCCGAGGAGGAACGACGACTACAGACCAGCACCTATCAGCAAAAAGTGGCTCGGTCGATTGCGGAAGCAGTCAATAGCTACCGTAAAAAACGGTCCGAGTAGCCTCCATGCGTCGCTCCCTGAAAATTATTTTTCTCGTTATGACGGTTCTGGTAGCCGTTGCATCCTTTTTCTGGTGGTGGTATCAGGTACCGGAGGGGGTGGACCAACCGCAGAAATTACCGGAGGAAAAGGTTGTTCTTTATTATTTGAACGAACAACGTTACGCGCTTCAATCAGTTGAACGAACCGTACCCGAGGCCACCGACCGCTCCGCTCGTGTTAAACAGATTGTTCAGCAACTTACGAAATCGCCCGATGAATCTGAATTAATCCGTCTGCTGCCTCCTGAGCTGAAGTTGCGGTCCTCCTACATGAATGGACAGACAATTTACCTGGATTTCAGTGATCAATTAATCGGCGCCGCCAGGGGGACCTCCGGCGAAATGATGCTATTGTACTCCATTGTGAATTCCGTCCTGAAGAATTTACCCGAAAAATACAAACTCGTTCACTTCCTCATCGAGGGTGAAATGCGAAAAACCATTGGTCCATACGGTGAGGACAGCGGTCATATTGCTATTCAGTACCCGCTGGGTCCCCGATGGAATTTAACCGCCGGTTCTTCCTGATTTTATTCGGCGCTATCCTCCTGGGTGGAGGGTTCGGTTATTTTTACTTCGAGTCCCGCAGTCCGGGGCCAGGGAACCGAGAGGAAATCATCGATAGCGACCAGGCGATCACCGATTTTTCGCTGACGGAGAACCGTAAGAAAAATGAAATCTGGCGGCTTTACTCCAAAAAAGCCCGAAAAAATGGTGGGGTTGTTAACCTATCAGCTCCTCGTGTGGTTTACACTGTTAGTGGTGAAACCCGGGCCGTTGTTACGGCGGAAACGGGTAAATACGAGCTGGATAATCGGCTGTTAACCCTTCGAAAAAACGTCAAGCTGGTCCGTCCGCAACTGAATCAGGTTCTCCTTACCTCCGTCCTGAGCTGGGACCGGACGAGCGGTATGCTTAAGACGGACGAAAAAGTTACCCTATCAATGCCCCAGGGAACGCTCCGGGGGGTCGGCATGCGAGCTCAGCTACGAAAGGAGATTTTACGATTCTTATCCGACGTCAAATTTTCTCAGGAATAATCAGTCTTCTACTGACTTTCGTGGTGGCATTACCCGCGGCCGGTCAGTCGATCCAGTTTGAGTCCGATCAGCTTCAGCTGGAGGATAAGATTGGGCGGGTTACCTTGACGGGGAACGTCCACGCCTGGAATGACACCGGCTGGGTTAAAGCGGAACGAGTGGAGATCTCCTACCGGAAGCAGGGTGACACCGTCGAAGCTCTGGAGGCCTTCGGTAACGTTCGCCTGAAATATCCCAAAGTCTACGGCGAGAGTGATTATGCTTACCGGGACGTTAAAGCGGATACGATTCTTCTCGAGGGAAACGCCTACGTGAAACGTCGCAAGGATAAGTTCTGGGCAGACCGTATCTGGGTCAACTTAAAAACCCTTGAAATTAGAATGAACCGGGACGTTCGTGGTAGTATTACTCCCAAAAGCAAGGTTAGAACCGATGAGTAAAGATTTACGAGTGGAGAACCTCGTTAAGCATTACGGGAGCCGGGCGGTCGTTGATAACGTCGATCTCGAAGTTAAAAGTGGCGAAATTGTTGGTTTGCTCGGTCCGAATGGTGCCGGTAAGACGACTACGTTTGGAATGGTGGTCGGATTGGTTAAACCCGATCAGGGGACCGTTCACCTGAACGGCCTGGATATCACTCACTTCCCCATGTACCAGCGGGCCGAACGGGGGTTAGGGTACTTACCTCAGGAACCTTCAGTTTTTCGACGATTGACCGTTCGGGAAAATTTCATGGCCCTGCTTGAACTCGTGGAGGATGACCCACAGCGGCGTCAGGAACGCTGTGAGACTCTTCTTGATGACTTCGCCCTTGAGCATATCGCTGATTCCGCCGGTCATTCACTTTCCGGGGGTGAACGCCGGCGAGTGGAAATTGCTCGTTCCTTGATTCCCAACCCGGATTTTCTGCTTCTGGACGAGCCTTTCTCGGGGGTTGATCCGATAGCCATTGAGGAGGTCCAATCCATGGTTAAAACCCTCCAGAACCGGGGTATCGGAATTCTCGTAACCGATCACAATGTTCGTGAAACACTTGCTATAACCGATAGATCCTATATCATTAATCAAGGCAGTATTCTTATATCGGGGGATGCTGAAACGCTCTTGAACGACCCGGAAGCTCGGAAGGTATACCTCGGTTCGTCAATTTCACTTGACGACCAAACAGTGAAGGACGAAGTAGATGCCTGAGCTCCACCTCGATCAGGACGTCCCCCGAGGGATCGCAGTCCAGCACCTCGTACTTGTCCGCATCCAGTTTCTCCCCCCGGTTAACGGCCCTGATGTCCCCGCAGTCGCGCCGCAGTTTCCCCTCCTCGATCAGCGTCTCCGCGTCCATGACCACCGCCTTATTGTCTCCCAGAAACATCAGCAGGCCATCGAGTTACTTCAATATCCCGTGCAGGAACTGGGACAGTGGGTCAACCAGCAACTTCAGGAAAACCCCTTGCTTGAGATCGAGAATCACCAGGATGCTCTCGATCACGATGACTTAACGGACGATGACGAGGAAACGGACATACTGGACGACGTTAACCTGGACGAATTGCTCAACCGGGATGGCAATTATCAGGTCAATTACAGTGGCCGCAGCAGTAACTCAGACCATCCGGAGGACAAGTTTCGTGCCGTAGCCTCACAGCATCAGACCCTTCAGGATGCGCTTGAGTGGCAACTTTCCCTCGAGGACTTACCTCAGAACGAAGAGCAAATTGCGAAGGACATAATTTCTTACATTGACGAGGACGGTCTGTTTCAGGGGGATATTGAAGAACTGGCCACGGAAAAGGACATCTCCGAGGATCGGGCTGAACAGCTCCTCGGGATTATACAGACCTTCGAACCCCGTGGAGTCGGGGGTCGGTCCCTGAAGGAAGTTCTGATGATTCAGCTTCGGGATCAGGAGAATCTGCCGGAGAAAACCTCCGAAATCATTCAGGATCACCTTGAGGACCTTCAGAACCGTTACTTCAACAAAATTGCCGATAACGTGGGAGTCGACATAGAGACCGTGCAGGAGGTCGCCGACCGAGTTCGGGCGCTGGAACCCCGCCCCGGACGAGTCCACGAACCGGCCAACCGGCAGTACATTAGTCCCGACGTGACTATTCGTGAAGTCAATGACGACTTCTCCATTGTCATTCATGAGCAGGCACCTCCTCTGAGTATCAGCGCACACTACCAAGCTCTGCTTGAATCCGACGATGAGGACACGGAGGAGTACGTTAAGGACAAGATCAAAGGGGCTATCTGGATCATTCAGTGTATTCATCAGCGGCACGAAACCCTGAATAAAGTTACCCGGAGTATTGCCGAACACCAGCAGGATTTCTTCGAGGAAGGGGTTCGTGCTCTTAAACCTCTCGTGCTTCAGGATATCGCCGACGATATTGACGTTCACGAGTCAACCGTCAGCCGCGCCGTTCAGAATAAACACGTCCAGACGAGTCAGGGGTTATACCCGCTGGATTTCTTCTTTTCGAGTACGCTGGAGACGGAGGGCGACGGCGATGGCATTTCATCGACCGCAGTGAAGGCAAAAATCCAGGACATGGTAGAAAACGAGGATCAAACCGACCCCTTGAGCGACAGTTCAATTAAAGAGCGACTTAACGAGGAGGGCATTAAAATTCAGCGTCGAACAATTTCAAAATACCGCAAGCAGATGCAGATTCCTCCCTGGAAACTCCGCAAGCGGGTGAGTGACGATTCCGAGGCGTGATTTAGCGGTTTCTGTTGTCGAATCCTGGGATGAATGAGAATTCATCCCGATACTACTTTTCCGTAAGAGGGGATAAATCATGGATTTTCAATTTGTTGGACGTCGTATTGAATTGACTGATTCACTGAAGAATTACGCACGGAAACGAGTGGGAAAACTCTCGAAGTTTTTTCCCGACCGGCCCGACCAGGAAATTACGGCTCGAGTTAAACTGGAGGTCCAGAACGAACGTCAAATTGCTGAACTTCAACTGAACGGTGACGGAGAATTTTTTGAGGGGACTGCCTCCAGCCCCGATATGTATGCTTCCATTGACCGGGCCGTGGACAAGCTGGGACAGCAGTTGCGCAAGTACCACGACAAGCTGACCAACCACCGCAAGACTAACAACGTTAGTACCAACCGTGAAATTGCCTCGAAAATACTTCAAATGGATGAGGAGAACGGTGAAGCGAGCAAAACCGAGGAATCCGAACCTCGTGTTATTCGCAGGAATACCTACACTGCTAAACCGATGACCGTTGAGGAAGCCGTTCTCCAGATGAACTCCCTCGACTACGATTTTTTCGTGTTCACCAACCAGGTTACCAACGACATTAACGTCGTTTACAACCGGGAGGATGGCGATTACGGTCTCATTGAAGCCGAAAGTTAATCGGTTTCCTCAGTTGAAAGAATAAGGGAATAATGATATAAACTTATAAGCGCAAAAGTTGCTTTTCTTTTGTTCCTGGATCGTATAAATCTTCGCTCTTTACTAATTGACATAACGTTCTCTTGAACCCGAGTTTACTGCATCAAGACTCTACATCAAGATCTTTTAGGAGGCCTTACACCATGGCAACACTGGAACAATCCGCGTCCGTATCAATTTCCGAACTTCTTAGCGAAGACGTGATTGAACCCGATTTAGAAGCGGAAAGTCGGGAGGAAGTCTTTGAAGAATTGATTGGCTGTCTGGTTGACAATGGAGAGCTTGAATCGAGTGAGAATGCGCTGAAAGCCCTCCACGATCGTGAAGAAATACTGAGCACCGGCATCGGTGAAGGATTGGCCATCCCCCATGCCAAAATGGAAGAACTTGATAACTTTCTTGCTGCCTTTGCCCGCATACCGGATGGGGTTGATTTTAAATCGCTGGACGGTAAACCCGCTCATCTCATATTTTTACTGCTCTCACCCAAAGGTGAAGCCGGTCGCCATGTTCGCGTTCTGGCTCGGGTAAGTCGGATGCTCAAGAACGTTCATTTCCGGGATCGCCTGCTCGAGGCTGAGTCGGCCGATAAAATACTCGACCTGATAGCCGAGGCTGACGAAGAGCAAAACTAAGTATCAACGCGGCGTGCCAGGGGTTACATTAGCTCGGGGGTTTTGATTCCGGCGTTCTCATGCCCTCGTAATAGAATTCCAGGATATTTTCCCTAAGTGAGAGGCTCACTACCTGTATGTCCACTTTACCCCTTTATCTGATTACAGGTCTATCCGGTGCCGGCAAAAGCCACGCAATTCAGGCTTTTGAGGACATGGGATTTTACTGTGTTGACAATCTTCCCACCGAAATGCTGGGCCAGTTCTTAAGTCATTGTACGGAGAAAAAACGGGATAAATCTGGAATAGCCCTCGTGCTTGACGTCCGGGAGGGGGATTTTGTCGAGGATTTCCCTGAGATAATCTCGTCCCTCGATACCGACGAGATCACCCTGAAGACCCTTTTTCTTGAGGCCTCTTCCGAGACCCTTTTGAATCGTTACAAAGAATCCCGGCGCCCCCATCCCCTTGGCCGGAACCGCAGCCTTGAGGAAGCAATTGAGACGGAACGGCGTCGATTGACACCCGTTCGGGAACGGGCGGACCTGGTGATTGATACCTCCGAAATCACCACTCACCAGTTTCGCGGGTTGCTCACGGATCTCCATCACCCCGATTCGACCAGTTCCTTCACCCTTTCCCTGACGAGTTTTGGTTTTAAGCATGGAGTACCGGCCCACGTCGATTCGCTGTTTGACGCACGGTTTCTGCCAAACCCTTATTACGAGCCGGAGTTACAGTCCCTAACCGGATCGGATGATGCCGTGGCCGAGTACCTCCGGGAGTCCGAGCCAACCAGTGAATACCTTGAACACTTAAAAAATGTTCTCGAACTGATGATTGATGCTTATTCCGAGGAGGGAAAAACGCTACTGTCAGTCGGTATCGGCTGTACCGGGGGTCGCCACCGTTCGGTTTTCCTGGTTCAGGAGCTGGCCTCACATTTTGACGACGCCGGGATTTGTCGGTCCGTCGTAACGCACCGGGATCTGCGGAAGCATCAATCAAAGCCGGA
>JBDGPI010000040.1:53566-92756 GCA_042219765.1 Salsurabacterium abyssinicum (SeqCode) | reverse complement strand
AATTTTAGCGACTCGATTTAACGGGAAATCAACCTGCTGAAACCGAAAATGCCCTTGATTGAATGTTTCCGAGCACCAGAGATGGACTTGCATCGGTTCGTTTAAATTTTTAAGATTCAAATTAAGAGGTGGAATAGAGTACTCATTAGTTTTTTCGGAACATTACTTACGCACCATTTCGTCGTGATCTGGACGGCCGGTGTTTTTTATCCTTTACGGTGATTCGATGTAGTGTCGCGAGGTCGCATAATCATGTTCCACACGGATAGTCATCCCACAACGATTTTGACCTCACTGCTGGCGGCCGGAATACTTCTCCTGGCCAATGTCGCAAATGCTTCCGATCTCCAGATCAGGGACGGTAAAAGTATTCCTACCGGACCCACCACTTACGAAGCGGCAAGCAGTGACAATGATGAAAGCAGTCTGGAAGGGACAATTGTCGGTACCGCCGTAGTAATTGGGGTGGCGGCAGCGTTTTACACAACACGAGGGATGCTTTACGTCGGTAACACTGCCGGTCGTCTTGTGTATCCACCGGGTCGAAACTACGAGTCTCCCCCTTACTCAAATCCAAAACATTCTATCTGGAAACCGCACGATGAAAGTGCTGACACCGGAATTAATCGATCGGCTCTGGATTCAAACTTGACCTATCATTCGTCACAGTCGGATCTATCCGGATGGTCCTTTGACTACAACGAACATAGTGCGGGCAGCGGTTTCTTCGGTCTTTCCTACGATCATTACGTCTCCGGAGAAAACAACAATAACAAAGTTCAGCTTGGATCCACTTTTATGGGATTGAATGTATCCCCCTGGCAATCCCTCATATGGGAACTTTCCGTTGGGTATAGCATGTATCACGATAGTCTTTCGTCTACCTACCGCCAGGATGTCTCATACAGAAATCAGTTCTACCTGTTTCCGATAAAGCCTTTTTACTTAAGTTTCGACTATTTATACAGTCCTCTCGAGGGTCAATACCTCAAAAAATACGAGGCAAGTCTTCATTTTTCCAGCACCAAGCCTTCCGGTTTATCCGTGGGATACCGGGCCTTCAAGAACGTCAGGAACAATCAGTTTAAGGGACCAACATTCAGTTATACTCTCTGGCTTTAGCCGGTTGAACTGTTAAGACTTCTTCTCTGGATGGATTTTCCTTCCGGTTGATTTTCCACTGAAATTTGACGTGCCAGGAGTGACAACGTAGGAGCCTTCTCCGTCAAAGGACCATTCGCTGGAATCGAAAGGAAAATCTTGCTTGGATGATCTTTAGAAATACTGACCGGATGGATCAACGTGGCGGATGTTTATCGACTGGAGGATCCCCAGGTATTTATCACGACACTATCCTGATTTTTATTAAAGCTATTCGGCGTGTGCCATGTCAGCAAGTAAATCTTTAACTGTAAGATGAAGGATTGCGTGTCGCCTTGCCAGTTTCGAAGTGTCCTCGTCGTAGCCGCCTCCAATTACACAGGCAATTGGTATCCGTCTCTCGAGCAAAGTAGCAATAACCGTCCGATCACGGCGGGCAATACCGTCATCCGTCAGTTGAAGATTGCCAAGTTTATCGTCACGGTGGACGTCCACACCGGCATCGTAGATGACTAAATCCGGTTTAACTCTATTCAGTATTGTCCCGAAGTTTTCCCGGAGTATTGTTAGATACTCCTGATCGCCGGCTTTCGCCGGGATTTCGATGTCCCAGTTCCCTTCGGTTCGGTCAAAAGGAAAATTGGTTTCACAGTGGAAGGATGCGGTACTGATACGGTCGTGATCCTGAAAGAATTTCGCCGTTCCGTTTCCCTGGTGGACGTCGAGGTCCAGGATGAGTATGGAGGTTAATTCGTATTCCTTCATGGCCCGCTGCGCACCAACGGCCAGGTCATTCAGAATGCAGAACCCGGATCCTTCGTCCGGGAAAGCATGATGTGTTCCCCCGGCCGTATTACAGGCAAGGCCGTATTCGAGGGCAAGGTCAATGGTCCTGAGCGTTCCTCCCACTGCCGTAATCGTTCGGTCCACGAGAGCCTCACTCCAGGGGAGCCCTATCTGGCGTTGATGTGATGCGGATAGCGTTCCCTCCACAAAATTCTTAACGTAGGCGTTGTTGTGGGTCGCCATGATCCAGGGAAGAGGATCGTTCAGCGGTGTGTGGACCGTTCTGTCCTCAGGATCAAGTTTGTTTTTGAGTATCGTATGAAGCCGGTTAAATTTTGCCATCGGGAAGCGATGATCGTCCTGTAGTTCAATACTGTAAGTGGCGTCGTGAACCAGTGGGAGTGTCAACGGTGCGCTGACGTCCTTCGATCATTGAAGTCATAATCCACTTTTCCGGGATTAATCCAAGAATCCATTGCTACGACGTTAAACCTGGCTTTTCGCGTGTTGGTCGTAGTCTGCCTGATAGGCTCGAAGCAGAATGAGTGAAAATGGAATCCACCAGATAAGGTCGTTGGTAAGAATGGTCAGACCGAACCGGGGGTTGAACGTCCCCTCCAACCAGGCACTGATAAAACCGATCGGGCCAAAGACCTTACCCAGTAATCCCACGAGCACGATGGGCCAGTGGACGAGCGGGCGGTTGGCCGCGATGGCATAACCGATGCTGTAAACCCCAACGATCATCCCCACGCATTGCCAGATCTCGGGATAAAGTGGTGGGCTGATCCCAGACCAGTCGAAAAGTGCCTCCGGAAACAGTATTATGAACAGTCCCCATAGTCCGTTGTAAACGGCGGCGATCATAAGGGTCCAGAACATCCATTTTGATTGAAGCGAGCTTGTCGAGGAAGAAGCAGTCACGGTTTTACAATCCTGTTAGAGAAATACGATCTTCTCTCGATGTCGGATTGACACTGTATCTTAGTGCTTGATAGTAAAAACTTCAATTCCGGGGTGACGATGTTTGAGTGACGTCATAGTACGGACAGCATGGATAATGAACCTACTATCGACGTGGTTCATGGTCGGTCTGATCTGGTTCGTGCAGGTAGTCCATTATCCTCTGCACGGTATTGTCCCGGAGGATAATTACGAGCACTACCAGAAAAACCATATGGTTCGGACGACGTCCGTGGTTGCTTTACCAATGATCGCAGAGGCGTTGACTGCCGGATTTCTTGCCTATCATCCCCCCGGATTTGGGTCCGGGAGGCTATGGATAGCAGGCTTCTTACTGGTCCTGGTTAATCTCTTCTCCACGTACTTTCTTCAACGACCCGCTCACGAAAGATTGAATCAGGGCTACAGCGAATCCACACATCAATTCTTGCTAAGGAGTAACTGGATCCGAACTGTGGCCTGGACTGCGCGGGGTGTCCTGTGGGTATGGTTTCTTGTCTTACTGGTTAATTGATTGCAATCCCAATCCTCACTGATGGAGCCGGTTTGTGCATGAACATGAATACTGCGTTTTGACGCCCGATCTTTTTTTGGCTTAAAACAGCTGACCTTTAAAATTTACCGAATGGCAGATCCACTTCCTGGTCCTCCCGATAAGCTTTGGTTTACTGTTCGTAACTGTCTTCAAGGATTTTTATAGAAGAAAACCCTTTAACACCCCTTTACCCATGTCTTCGAAATAAAAAATAATTCGATCGTACCTGATTTCGGTTGACGGTGTGGACTTCGTTGATTTTTACTTTTTGGTATTAATAATATTTTGATGAAGAACTATTTTGTTTGTCTTTAATACATCTACTAATAATAACGGATTTTTTCTCCGGTGGTTGCTCGTGAGTACGACCAGCATGTTAATGACTGGATTATTGGTTTTACTCGGACTTTTTGTATACCTGTACAATCGTCTTGTGAATTTAAAAAATCGAGTCGACAATGCGCTGAGTCAGATCGAGGTTCAATTAAAGCGCCGGCACGACCTGATACCGAATCTTGTGGAAACTGTTCAGGGATACGCCGAACACGAACAGGAAACGTTTGAAGCCGTAACCAGAGCGCGGCAGCAGGCCGTTGAGGTAGACACGGAGAACCTCCAGAAACAGGCGGAAGCGGAGAACATGCTTACCGATTCACTCCGGTCGTTATTTGCGGTTTCCGAGAATTACCCTCAGTTACAGGCCGACGAGAATTTTCGGGAATTGCAGGAAGAATTGACGTCAACCGAAAACCGTATCAGTTACGCCCGCCAGCACTACAATGACTCGGTGATGCAATTAAATCAGACCACGGAGAAAATCCCCTACAATTTTGTCGTTCCATTTGGTGATTTTCGGCAACGGGACTATTTCGAGATTGATGATCCCACCGAGAAAGAGGCTCCTTTTTTTTCTGGTTGCTCTCGTTCTTATGTACGTGAGCTTTTTTTGGCTCCTGTCGATTGTTGTATACATTGCTTTTGAGCACCAGTTCGGAGGGTTTTTCACTTTTCTCACTTCGTATTTCCTGCTCTTTGGAACGGTGCTCGCCGTCGGACACTTCCTGATAGCTTACTTTCGCTCGATTGATCGAGAACTTAAGAAGCTTGATGCCAAACCGATTGATTCCGGTGATCGATACCACCAGCTGTTTCGGAACATTATTGACGAACTCGAGATTGCCGCCGGAGGAAAGGACTTTGACGGATACGTCATTTCCTCCGAGTATCGGACTGCCCTTTCTCTGGAGGACCGAAACCAGTGTGCGATTATTCTCACGGAAGGAACCATTGGGTGTCTTGAGCGAAGTGAACTTCAGGGAGTCGTAGCACACGAGGCGGCGCACGTCGCTTACGGTGATACCCGGATCAAAACTTTTATGGAAAATATCATGAGCACCATTGAGAGTATCACTGGAGTAGCCGAACCCGACGTAAACGTGGTGGACGTGGACGGCGGTCAAACACGATATGGCTCGACTTATGGTCTCGGATCAGGTGAAGTCTCGACGGACGGGATCATGGTTGTAGCCCTGGCCACCGTCTACACAATCATCGGGCGTTTGCTAAGAACCACCGTCTCCCGGACCCAGGAGACACGAGCGGACGCACGAGCGGTCGAGTACAATCGAAATCCGATCGCACTTGCCCGAACCCTCTATAAACTGGGGTTTTACTACAAGTACAATCCTTCACGCGTTCACCATTACCAATCGAGTCCCCGGCTTAAAAAGCAAACCTACGAGGCGCTTCAGGTTGTCCCGGTAGATCCGGGAAAGTTAGAAAAAGACGGTTCCGGCAACGGTGACTCCAGTGGCTGGTTCGAGAACCACCCCCCACTTGACCTGCGCTTGAACCGTTTGCTCGATCTGGCCGCTGAGAGTATGGAAACCCTCGAAAACCAGGTCGATTTTGACTCAACCGAGCCGTTCTCCCATCGCCGCGTTGAATTCGAGAGTGGCCGTCCGGCCGTCGAGGAGGAGTTTCACGTCAAGGTGGACGACAAAACTGAGGGCCCCGTACGATTCTCCCGGTTGATGGAGCCCGGAATAATGGATCCCCAAACGCAAATTGGTCTGGCCGACGGTGAAGAGTTCAGACCGATGGAGTCGATTCCGTTGTTTCAAGACCTCCTTCAAATGCGAAAGGAGGAGGGAGGGGGATTCGAGCAGTCCTGTCCAAATTGTAATGGGCCCCTAACGGATCGTACTTGGCTTGGGGTACAACTGGACGAGTGCTTCATTTGTGGGGGGGTTGGCCTCAAACAGGACGATCTTTTCAAAATTACGTGTCGGTTTGAAACGGCTTTGACGAACGAAAAAAAGGAGGATTTAAATGAGAAGTACATTGAAGGCATCAACCCGGCGCAGGAAACCGGTCGGACGGCCGAACTGGACGGTAACTGCCCGGATTGTGGGAACGAATTCCTACTCAAGAATTTCAGGGGGGACACCGGAGTTTTAATCGATACCTGCGAAGTCTGCGCCTACACCTGGTTCGACTACGGTGAACTACCGACTGCCTGTCAGCTAACCCAACTTAGTTACGATCAAAAAAGCATGGAGTACCTTGATAAATTATCCTAAATACGTGCTGTTCGGAGGTTAGTTAAATCGGTGTAATTCAGGATATCAACCAACGATCTTATTACTAGCTGGCCCATAATGGTTCTTGAACCGTTGGTTAGATAAAATTCGACCAATTGGTCCAATCAGCTAACAGATCCAACAATGGAATAATCCCATCGTCCCAAGGGGTTAAAGTTTGGCACACAGGCTAATTGGGGTTAATCGTTGAGTGGTGCTTGAATAATTGTAGTTGATTAAAAACTCATCCCGGGGGCCATATAATCTCCTGTGTGTGATGGACTTTTAGGTATTCAGTTATTTTGGGAGGCCTCAAAAAGTGTCCGACGATCGAAACACCAGAGCGGATAAGCGTTCGGTCATAATTCAGAGCCTGGAAGAGGAACGGTCTATCGATGATTTAACCGTGAAAGGTCGGATTCCTGATTGGATTGACGGTTCACTATTCCGAAATACCCCGGCGAAATTTGAGGTGGGGGATCGACAGCTTAATCACCTTTTCGATGGGTACGCCATGCTACATCTGTTCACTCTCCGGAACGGAGATGTCAGCTATCAGAATAAGTTTCTTGAAAGCGATGCCTACAAGCATGCCCGTGAAGGTGAAATGAAATACAAAGAATTTGGGACCGACCCCTGTCGAGATATCTTCGAGCAGTTTTTCACGTACTTCAAACCTCCTGATCCGACGGACAACGCCGTCGTGAACGTGGCCGAGATAGCCGACGAGTATTTGGCTCTAACCGAAACTCCAATCCCGGTTGAGTTCGATCCGGAAACGCTGGATACTCTCGAGATCAAGGACGGTCTGGGAGTTGACGGGCATCTGACAACCGCTCATCCTCACTTCGACTCCGAACGAGGCGCAACGATTAGCTACATAACGGAATTCTCCTTCAGGCACCGGTACAAGTATTTTCAGATCGATAACGAGACGGGTGAGCGTGATGTTATTAATTCGATTCCGACGGATGAGCCCGCGTACATGCACAGTTTTGGAATGACCGAAAACTACGTAGTACTTGCGGAATTCCCACTGGTATTAGACCCGTTTGACGTGGCCATCGGTAATGATCCAATCATCAAAGCTTTTGAGTGGAAACCCGAGAAGGGGACCCGATTTACCATACTCGACAAGGATTCCGGTGAGGTGATTGCACGTCCATCGACCGAAGAGGCTTTCTTCTCATTTCACCATGTAAATGCGTTCGAACAGAATGGCAGGGTAAATATTGACCTTGTAACTTACCCGGACGCCGACATCATCCACGACTTCTACCTCGAGGATATTCGCTCCGAGGGCTACAATCCGTCTTCCCCGGAACTGAGTCGTGTCAGCGTGGATATGAACGATGAATCAATATCCAGGGACGTTCTACTTGATGAATTTATCGAACTACCTCGATTTAATTACGGAAGCTACGGCGGAGAGGACTACAATTATGTTTACGGGGTGGGGCAGACGTCGGATTCCTTTCTGGGGAAACTAATTAAAGTGAACGTCAATGATGGATCGACCCGGACCTGGTCGGAGGACGACGTCTACCCGGGTGAACCGGTTTTCCTCGAGTCACCCGATGCCACCGCCGAGGACGACGGAGTGATACTTTCCGTAATAATCGATGCCGAACAGGAACACTCTTTTCTGCTGGTACTTGACGCCTCGACCTTTGAGGAAATAGGCCGGGCCGTCGTCCCTCATGTCATACCCCTCGGTTTCCACGGTCAATTTTTCGAGCTTTAATCAGGATTTGTCCTGAGTTATTGGTTGCTAAGTAGATCCGACACAAATTTAGTGATTAGTCGATTACTCTTATTTTCGGGTTCTGGTAGGTCATCTCTCTTATTCATGGTTGAACTTAGGAGGGGTTCTTCTGTACAGGTGAAAGTTTTAACACATCGGCATCGACTTCCATCCGTACTTTTAGAGCGAAGGAGTCCAGTAGACTGATTTTACGATCGCATTTTAAAATCCCGTAATATTTTGAGATCTTCTACATCGAAAAATTCCCCATCTATTACATCCCTGGAGTTGAATCAGTTTTGAGTAACTAACGTTAAATAATGTGACCTCAATCATGAAAAATCGTATTTCTCTACCAGTGATCTCTGGATTAGCCAGGGGTAAATTCTTCGGAGATGTTAGTTACAATAGTAACACCTTAATAGTCGCAGCCCTTCCACCAGTGAAACGCGGACTCAACCTGGGTAGATCCATCCGGTTTTATTTCACAGTAGCCGAAATTTAATTCACTGGAGACGTGATTTCGATGCAGTATGTGATGGCACCAATACGGAAATTTCTGGGTTGGATTATTATCTGGATTGATTGGCTCACCCGTCCAACCCCAATGCAGCGGTCCCCCGATGAACAGGAAGTGATCGAAGACGAGTTGGAAAAAATGTCGCTCTACCACTTTGATGGATGACCGTTCTGTGTGAAAGTGCGCCGGTCGGCGCACAAGCTGAACCTTCCGCTCGAGTACCGGAATATCAAGGAGAATTCTACTTACCGTAAACAACTCGAGCAGGGAGGTGGCATGGTCCAGGTACCATGCTTGAGGATTGACCGTGACGACGGCACGGAGTGGATGTACGAATCCGACGATATTGTCGAATTTCTTGAGACCAGGTTCGGGTGAGCCTCATTCCGTGGCCCTGGACTTGTTGTCGGGGTCACTGCGTCCAATACTCCATGACAGAAAGCCGCGTTTGATTGAATGATTCATGGCAATTGTTTCAATGGTGGAGTTGTTTGTATTTTGCTTAGACAACTTTACAAGTTGCAAATCGAGCAACTTCCAGGCTGTTGATACCTTGAGAACAGATTTAGAGCGGCAATTTATCCTTAAGATAACTGTGATACTCGTTCTATTGATGACCTTCCTGGCTCTGGGAGGTTGTGGTCGGGAATCCAAGCCTCTGGAAACCAATCCCCGGACCGAACGATCACTCAAACACGGACCCGTCATTGGTGCGACTGGTGAGAACGGCGGTCATCAGTGGCTCGGAATTCCGTACGCCAAACCCCCTGTTAATGACCGCCGATGGGCGCCTCCGGTAGCACCGGCCGGCTGGAGCGATACGCTTACCGCGACCAAACACGGAAATCCCTGTCCTCAACTGGCGAGTAGACTCGGTGGTGTCCAAACTGCGGACCAGGGGACGCCCGTGGGTTCGGAGGACTGTCTATACCTGGACGTTTATGCCCCGAGTTTCCAACCGGAGCAGGTTCCCGACGGTAACGAACAATTACCGGTTATGGTCTGGATCCACGGCGGTGGAAACGTTATCGGTCATACTAAACTCTACGATGGTAGTCGGTTGGCCAGTAAACAGAACGTTATTGTTGTGGCGGTGCAGTATCGACTGGGTCCGCTTGGCTGGTTCCGCCATCCCTCCCTACGAGGTCCTGGAACATCACCGGCAGAACGTTCCGGGAATTTTGCCCTTCTTGATTTAATACAGTCCCTGAAGTGGGTGCGTGAGAACATAGCTTCGTTCGGTGGGGATCCGAATACCGTTACAGTATTTGGTGAATCCGCCGGGGGACGTAACGTTTATAATTTGATGCTTTCACCCCTTGCTGAGGGACTCTTCGATCGTGCAATCGTTCAGAGTGGCGTTCTGGCGACAACCAAGCCCTCACTTGGAGAAAAATACGAGCAAAACGGGGGACACAATAACAGCTCCCGTGAAGTGCTAATCCGATTACTGCAGGAGGATGGCCGTGCAGAATCGGCTCCCGAAGCCCGTAAAATACTTGAATCAATGGGATCGGATTCCACGGAGTCTTACCTGAAAAAACAACCCCCTAAAGACTTGATGAGGGCCATTGAAGCCAGTGAACTCGGTATGCCGATGGATCCGCCGCGGGTATTTGCCGACGGGGTTGTCCTGCCCGAAACGGACCCCCTCAAGGTTTTTAAGAATCCCGGTAGTTTCAACAACGTACCACTGATAACGGGAACAAACCGGGATGAAACCAAAATTTTCCTCTCACAGGACCCGGCGTGGGTTGACCGATTCCTGGGGCTCATTCCCCAACTGAAAGAGCCGGATCTCTACGATATGGTTGCGGAGTACAGCAGTAATCAATGGAAAGGAAACGCGGTTGACCGACCCGCAACGGTCTTAAGTCAGTCCGGTTCTACCGTCTACGGCTATCGATTTGACTGGGATGAATTTCCTTCGTTAATGGGGGCGGATCTTTCAAAAATTCTTGGGGCGTCGCACGGCTTTGAAATTCCCTTTGTGTTCGGTGATTTTAGTTTCGGGGGCGGGGCATCCGATTTTCTGTTCACCGAGGCCAATCGAACCGGGCGTCTGCAGCTCTCAAAGCAGATGCGATCGTACTGGGCTGAATTTGCCCGTTCAGGATCCCCAACCAAAAGTGGTATGAAACTCCCGACCTGGCCTCAGTGGACTGCAAAAAATTCCCGGTACATTGTTTTTGATTCTCCCACCGACGGAGGAATTCGGGTCGGTTCAGAAACTTATGATCCAGAAAAACTCCTCCAGGTAGTCGAGGAGGATGACCGGTTGGCCAATCAACGCCAACGTTGTGTCGTCTACCGGGCTATGGCTACGTACGTGGGTCATTTCGACCGTGAACGGTATAACTCACTGAGTCAATGCGAGGTTTTTCCCTGGATGAACTATCCCTGGCGGGATCAGCCTACACCCGATGGAACCCCCATCGGCTCAGTCCGTTAAAAATAAGGGGCCAGCTTTACATAGGGTATCCGGTGAAACCAGCTCGTAAATTGAGTGGCCGGGAGATTAGTTGATAACCATTCCAGGAGTGTTGTACGAACAGTCCCTATAGGTGAATTTATGCTTGATAAGTAAGTTCATTAAATACGAAATATCAGCAACAAAAAAACACTTATATAGTCCCAGGGTTAAGAAACAGGAGCTAACGAATTTAAGCAGGTTATTCGCTCCTAGAAATTTTCCAGTAGACTTGCCAATTCTCTCCCATTGATAATTTCTGTACCGTCAGAGCCCGGTAGAACTCTTACGGGTTTTGGTTCGGACGTCAGCCGTTTGAGTTCCCGAGTCAACACCCTGAGGCGATCAAATTCGGGAACGGTTAACCGAGACGGCGTATCGTGCGCTTCTTTACGATTGGAGGGGCGAACTTCCTCTGTTTTCTGCCTCGTCTGGATCGATCCATCGACTAACTTGATGTGACGCCAGGGCTCCGTTTTTCCCCGGACGGGTTTCCAGTAGATATTGGCCGATTGAATTCGACGGAACCAGTTTCCGCGGCGGATGGCCCGGGTTCCCCATTTCACCACATTTTCGATACGGTTGCGAATTACGGCGGGTTCCATAGCGGTCCGACCGTCCGAATTGGATTTGGTAGCTTGATTACCCGCTTCATTCCGGTCAGTCTCAGTGTCTTGCCTCCAGAGTTTCAGTCCTATATCGAGGAATTCCTCAAGTCCCGGTTTCAGCTGGTGTAAGTCCCATGCACGTATTGTCTCACGTAAACCTTCTTCGAACTGATCTGGTTCATAAAGGGTGCTGAGGCGGTCTGAATTCGCTTTACAAGGGTTATCAGGTTGACGGATCCAATCCCAGATAATTCGAAACTGATTAATGAGATCCTTTCGGTCCACGGGACCCAGTGAATGGGATGGATCAGGGACGGTAGCCCAGGACCTCAGATCCCTCGAAACGTAGAGGATTGAGCGTCCATCGTTCACAAATTTCGAATTATAGGGGGGACTATGCTCCCTTATCTGATCAACTTCGAGCAGGCTGGCTTCCAGTGGGGTTTCGACCGATTCGACCTCCACGTCGTCAACCTGACTCACCATCTCCAGTTTTGATTCGGACAGACTGGATCCGGACTGAAAGTAAGAGTTTACCCGAGACTTCAGGGATTTGGCCTTACCGACGTATAAAACCTGGTTGTTTCGGTTAAGCATCCGGTAGACGCCCGGTTTCTCGGGCAGGGAAAGCCGGCGGTCGCGATCAATGAGATATTCGAAATGATCCCCTGAATCCGGCTCCGTTGTTTGGATCCACTCATTGAGGTCCTTCACCGACTTCAATCCATGGTCTGATTCCAGGCACTGAACGAGCTTCTTCCAGATGAAAGCCGTTGCGGGAACGTGGTGGTGTGTTCGCTTTTCTTCAGGGAGTGAATGACCCCAGTATCCCGCTACCGGCCGAATTCCTTTCCGTGGTAGACCCTCAAGCACCCGTCGGGTAAGCTCGTGAGTACAGATGATTGGGCGGTTGATCTTATCGGAGTCGCCCTGTCGACGAGCCAGGTCATCCAGGAACCGTTTTTCGAACTGACTGTAGTGGGCGACCAGGTAGTCAGTGGAGTTGAGTGATTTATGGAATTCCGCCCAGACCGTTTCCGGTGGTTTGGCCCTTGATAGATGGTCGTCCGTAATTCCCGTTAAGTCCGAAATTCGCCTGGGAACGGTACCGCTTTGGGGTTTCAGGAGATGGTGTGTGGTTTTTTCCCTGAAAGATTCAATTGATTCGCTTGCCCGGTAGATGCCCCAGCCAAGTTCCAGTAGATCACCGGAGGACGGGGAGGATCCCGTGGTCTGACAGTCGACAATCAGTACCGGCTCGGTAGTCAGTCGTGACATTGTTGAATCCATCCCTGGTCTGACCTTGATGGGGTTTAAATTATAACCAAGCAACCCGAACCGCTGTTGTAAAACAGAGCTCCCGCGGGTAAGAGAGCGAAATTTTTAATCGGGATATTTGGTGAAATAACACTGAATCGTGATCGAGTTTTCAAACCGTTTAATGCCAGGCTGCCCCCTTTTAGGACACGGGAATGTCAACCAGGTAGGCTTCAGCGTAGCCTTGTTTGAATTTTTAACCGCTCAAACCTCCTGGAGTTTCTAATTCGGGAGATGGAATAATTACGTGAGGTTGCTTGTTTTCACTTTAATGAAATTCTTCCTGTGAACGGATAGATGGTGAAATACACCAATCCGTGAACTCATCCTCAGTCAGTTTTGTGCCGGCTTTTTGCAATTCCTCCCGAATGTTGTAGGAAATTTGATTTATCGATCCGAGACCCAACCCTAAAAGAGCCGGTCAGAGGCTGTGTCGGTCGACCGATTCAGCCCTCGGGGCCGTGATAAATGAAGGGTTTCATTAGGAGCAGAATCAGGTGATCAGGTTGTTACGATCTGTATTAACGGAGTGATCTTGCATCATGTGGGACCGTGCGCTGAAGCGAACAACGTTGCTGTTGATATTCTCAATTTTACTCGCCGTCCTGCCCCTGGGGGCGGAAGTGTACGCTAAAGCCGTGGAAGGGGGAACCATGCCCGATAAAGTAAGTTTCACCCCAAAAATGGGAGTTTTACTTGGACTAATTTTTGGCTACATGTGCCTTTTTATCTGGGAACCAATCCGACTGGATTTAATTTCGCTTTCAATACCATTCACTCTGATGGTGCTGGAACCCTGGACAATGATTTCTCGAGAGGAAGGGCTTTCCGGATTTTCGAGCACGGCCACGATAACAGTCCTTTTACTGTATGTTGTTAGTGATGCCGTGCGGCGTACCGGGGCCATCCAGTTGCTGGGGGACATGCTTTCCAAGTACTTCAAGGGGGGAGAAACCCGTCAGTTGAGTTTGATATCCGGTCTTACCGGTCCCGTGGCGGGTTTTCTCAACAATACTTCCGTTGTTGCGATTTTCATTCCTATGGTCTCACGACTGGCCCGTGCCGCTCGCACGTCCCCCTCCAAACTCATGATCCCATTGTCCTATGCATCGATGCTTGGAGGGACCCTGACGCTTATCGGTACTTCCACCAATATTCTGGCCAGTGAAATATCGAGCAAACTGCTGAACCATCCTTTTTCCATGTTCGAGTTTACCGAACTGGGAATTATCGTTCTGATCACGGGCTTTATTTATCTGGTAACGGTCGGCCGGTTTCTTATTCCCGAACGGATCGACATTGACGAAGAAATAACCGAGGAATACGAAATGGCCGACTTTCTAACGGAAGTGGTCGTCGAAGAAGGATCCCCTTTTGTCGGTCAGACGATCGGTGACATTCAGGAGGATTCCTCCCTTGATTTCGAAATTGTGCAAGTCGTCCGCAACGGCGAGCAATTTATGGAACCCCTTGAGGAACAAAAAATAGAGGTGGGTGATCACCTGATCATTCAGTCGAGCCGGGAGACCCTCATGCGGGTTCTTCAAACGGAGGGACTACGATTTTTGCCTGAAATTGAAGTTACCCAGAAGCAACTCGAGGAACCGGTGAAGGGGCAGGTGCTAATTGAAACAGTGATTACGCAGGGTTCGTTTGCGGAAGGTGAATCCCTTAAAGACATCAACTTCCTCGACCGTTACGATGCCACCGTCCTTGCCATACGCCGTGGCGGGGAGTTGACCCACAGCGGCATGAAGGATCTCGTGCTGCAGGCTGGTGACGTCTTGCTTCTGCTGTCAACGGAACGAACCGAAGAACGCCTGCGTAATAACTCGAACTTTATCGTTTCGAAAAAACTTGACGCAGGCGATTTCCGTCGATCACTCATGCCCGTGGCACTGGGAATATTGCTTGCCTTTATAGGTGCGGTAGCGTTTGGCCTCCTGGATATTATTCCGGCAGCCATTGCCGGGGTGCTTGGTATGGTGAGTACGGGTTGTGTGCGACCGAATGAAATATACGAAGCGATCGACTGGGAGGTAATTTTCTTACTGGCAGGGTTGATTCCACTGGGCACATCCATGCAGCAGACCGGGACGGCTCAGTGGCTTGCCCAGCAGGTGATTAAACTTGGCGATTCGTTTCTCCCCGCCGTGGCGATGCTGGGAATGTTTTACTTAATGACCGCTGTTCTGACGAACATCATCAGTAATAACGCAAGCGTGGTGCTAATGATTCCGGTTGCCGTGGACGCGGCTCAGCAGCTGGGTCTGAATCCATTTTCCTTCGTACTGGCAGTAACGTTTGCCGCCAGTACGGCATTTATGTCTCCCGTTGGCTACCAGACGAACCTGATGGTTATGGGTCCAGGGGGGTACAAGTTCCGGGACTACGCCATTGCCGGTGCCCCCCTTCAGATCCTATTGACGGTTGTGACGTCACTTGGCATTCAGTATTTCTGGGGACTGTAAGGTGCTTCTACCCACGATAAGTCTTCTGGTTTCTCTTAGTGCTGGGTTTGAGGTGATGACACTGACCGGCCAGTGCTTTGGAATTTGAAGTAAGTGACGTTTCCGGTGTTTCCCTGACACGAGGACATCGATTGGCGCTTCGGATGAATCCCAGTGAAAATGCCGTCAGTTTGATGGATGATCTCATTCAGGTTTTGCTTTCCAGTCCCAGGTCGGAAGTCGTAGTCCGTCTTCGAGGATAATTCCCGGGCTGGCCTTGAGAGTAGTTCCCTCACGGCCCGTAGGCTCGACTGCAAGAGCTTCGACCCCAATTTTTCGCAAACTGAGCACCTCGCCCGCATCGGTTCTGCCGTTCTGATTTCGATCGAACCAGGCAGAAATATTTTGGAGTTCCTCATCACGCAGCCATCCGCTGTTGTCCCGGTCCAGACTGGCAAGGGGTTCGTAACCGTGCTCCCAGAACATCCACCAGGTTACTGATCCGAAGAGTTGCCTGCCGCTTGTGATGGTCGCCGGGTGTTCCGGGGTCCAGACCAGGAAACCAGTGGTCGGTTTAACCCACTCCCAGCGTCTGGCTTTGCCCGTGCCGGTCAGGTCAAATTTAACGGTTGATTTCGAGTCTATTAACGATCGCCAGGAGGAAGTCGGTTTCCGGGAAAATATTATTGGTGTGACAACGCCACGGACTTTTTCCTGCATATCATTTAATTTACGCTCAATTTCGAAGTAGCGTTGATCCCAGCGGTCCCCGGCACCGACGACCCGGGCAAGCCAGCCAATGGACCATCCGTCCAGTGCCCAGAATAGTGAGTTTTCCCGATCAGGATTCAGGGACTTCAGGAGATGCTGATAGTTTTTACCGGCTTCATGGCTGATTGTGTGAGAAATTTGATAGGGAATACTCACCCTTGCAAGGTCCTTCTGTATGGAACCGTTGAACGCTTTCCAGTAGTGTAGAAGTGCAAGTCCTAACCACCGGGCCTGGAGGGTGGAAGGATCTTCTAAGAGTTCGGAGGTGACCTGTGACGGAACGTCCGGCAGTAGACTCTCACTAATTCGACCGGCGTCACGACTTCCCTGATCGAGTAGACTGGCCAATCCCAGGTGATAGAGCGGGTTCTTCTTAATTTGAAGCGCTTTTCGGTGATGCTTGATTCCGTTTCTCAGGTGATTAAGGGCCTCTGTGTCGGGTAACGATCTTTTGTTGGTGAATTCAAACATACGGTTGCGGTCCATAATCCGTCGGAAATCGGAGATTGCCGGTAGCCCGGTATCCGAGTCGTCGTTGTCAGGTGCAAGTCCGTATATTTTTCTGGACTCAAGGTAATAGGCGAAATAGTGAGTCCGACCAAGACGGTAATGGGCCCGGGCGTTACCGGAATCCTTCTTCAAGACTGATTTGAACGTGTCAGTGAGCTGTTTTACTGGAATTTTTTCCGGTTCTTGTCCCCTGGCAATTAATGCTTTGACTTCTCCGGTGGGTGTTGAAACCATGATTACTACTGATAGTGCCAGGTGAAGAAAGATTGTTCCGAATCGGTGAGGCATTGTTTCGTAACTTCCCGGAACCCCAGGTCGGCGATGAACTATTTACGGTAAGCCGGCATGTTTACTCAATTACAAAAATGCCAACTCAATTGGTCGCTGCCTGACCGGTCATCAAGTGTACCGAATTAAAAGAAATTAGTCGGACTTCTTACCCGAGAACACGGCCAATCCATAATTTTTGTACCAGCAATCGACACAGTTGAAACCGGCGGCCTTCAGCCAGTTAATGTGTTCGTTGAGCGTAGCTCGTTTGTGTTTTGCTACCCTCTCCAGGGCGTCTTCAATAACTGCCTCCGGCACATCGTTTTTCCGTGAGTACTGAAGCCAATTTTTCCGATACTCCTCACGTACATCCGAATCCGAGGCTTTCAGGACCGTTCCGAAGGTGAAGACTCCGCCCGGTTTCAATCCACGGTGGACGGTCCGAAAAAGACGTTTCTTGTCGGAATCCTCGATGTAGTGGAAAACGAGGGCCGAAAGCACGATGTCAAATTGGTCTTTTTGAAGTTCAACGTCCCGGAGGTCTTCTTGAAGGAATTCATAATTGCTGTTCTCGAACCGATTACGAGCTTTATTGAGCATTTCCTCCGACGAATCGAGCAAGGTGACCGATGCATCGGAAAAAGCATCCTGAAGTAAGCTTGTGCTTAAACCCGTACCAGCACCGAGGTCAATTACGTCGGGAGCAGTCAGTTCTCGGTTCTTCGCTCGTTCGAGCATGATACCGTAAAAATCCTCAAACCCCGGTATCATATCCCGTCGGTAGCCGTCGTAATTCTCCGCGTACGAATCGAATAATTTTGTTTCAGTCACGAATGATATCACCGGTTGTATGGATGAATCGATTTTGAAAATAGTTCTTGCTTCAGATTGACCCACTGCGGGACGTTCTGGAGTCGGAACTCAGTTTGAAGTAATCCTCTTTGTCTTCGCGGTTTCGGTGAACGTTATCTGCTTCGGTAAGGTAGATGAGGTGTGACATCGTTTCTCCCAGGGCGAGGAATTGATGAATTTCGTCGAGTTCATCGAAATCTCCACTCCCCCAGGGAATTTCCTGGACAACGTCAAACGCTGTTACCGGGCCCTTTCGCATGGCTTGCCGGCAGTGCTCAAGGCGCTCCTCGTGATGGTCGAGTAGTTCCTGAATTCGGGATAATCCATTCTCGAACGGCACACCATGTCCGGGATACACCATTGATATCTCCAAATCGAGGAGGGATTCCAGGCTATCGTGGAAGTCCTTCAGGGGGTTGCCACCGAGGTACTCGGGGAAAAGACTGACGTTCGGCGTTTCATTCATGAGCACGTGATCCCCGGAAAAGAGGAGTTCGTCCTCGGGCAGGTAGAAAACGACCTGGTTGGGGGTATGGCCGTGTGCTTTGATAACGTCGCATTGATAATCACCGAGAGTCAACGTCTGCCCGGTTTCCAGGAACTTCGCGGTGTCTTTTAATCTTCCCATGAAGTCCACGTATTTATGGCTTGTAATGTCGTTAAGGATGTATTCGTGAAAATCCTCGGGCATACCAACTCGATTAAGCCACTCCTGGGTGCGATCACGTGTGCGCTGGTCCATGGCTGGGCCGGGAGGGATCAATACCTGAAGATCAGGGTTTGCTTCCAGCATGTCAAAACAGAGACCAGCGTGGTCCGGGTGAAGGTGTGTGACACAGACACCGTCTATCTTGTTCCAGGATAGTCCCCGGTCTTTGAGTTCATCGGTTAGAAATTGAAAATTAGTGTTATAAATCTCACCGGCGTCTATGAGCCAGTTGCCACTGTCCGAGCGAATTAGGTACACATTGGCATCCTCGTACTGCCACTCCATGTCGAGCGGTATACGATCAACGTAGTCCGGACCCATTGGCATACAGTCCCAAGATAGAAATAGTTGTTACAGGATGTAATCGGTGAGTTTTAGAATTGTATCCTACAAACTCCGGATAGGCATAATTTTTTGGACGGGTCTCCGTCGGAGACCGAGTGGAAAATTTGGATTAGAGGTTCGACTTGCGGAACGTATCCGTGGGGATTCACCACGGATGGTTCTGGAGTGCTCCCATCTGGACCGGTGGCAAGGGTTTGGTAATTTCCGGGGGTAAGTCTGGACCCAATAACATCCAATCTCGGGACCGTAGAAATAATTTGCTCGCCAACAAATACATCTTGCCGAAATAAGATCCTCCACGAATCGAAGGGTAGAGCATCGAAAAAACTGACATTTGATCAATTGAACAATTGATCAATTATTCAACTATAATCGGGGGGGTTTTTTCGTGTTGACCTGTCCGGCTGGGTTGGTCGGGTAAAAGTCAATGGATAAAAACTTGAGGTTCGTTACTTCCCTCCGGACGACGTCAGTTTACCTCCGGAGGTATGAGTGAGTTTCCTCCCGGGAAAGCGTGGGGTTCGGTCCGTCCGGATAAACATGCGTCTGAATTTATCGATAGTCTTTTTTTGAAGGGGGGTGCGTCGATGTCCTTCGGTAGGATTAACTTGATCCCTAAGTTATCATTTATCAGTTGTCAGATACCCCGAACAGGGCTTTTTATAGGGGTTTTTACACTGGTATCATGTGAACGGAACCATTCACTAACGGTTCCCTGGTCGTATCGAACGACTAATAGTTCAGCCGTTTAAATTTGCTGGCTCGTACTTGTTTACAGGGGAAATCCGAGGGAACAGAGTGGGTTCCTGATCCGGGAACCGATCCGCTCTAAGGGAGTCAGAGATGGAAAAAAATCGGGCTGAAACAGCCGTCGTTGAGGACCCCGGGAGACTTAGCTTCCTCCGAAAATTAAACCTTCCTGACAACCCTCCAATGGATGAATACGACCGCTTAATGAAACTCACGGCGGACCTGCTTGACGCTCCAGTTGTGCAATTCGGTCTGGTGGAGGAAGACCACACCTACTATCTTTCGAATTTCGGCGTCGACGTTGAAGGACACGAGGGCATCGGACCGCTGGTTCGGGACGCACTGGAAAATCACGATGACGTAACCCTGGTTGAAGAAGCCCGCACGGACGACCGTATACCTGGAAGTGAGATCAACCTTGAGGGCAAAGCCTTTCGGGCTACCGCCGTCTGCGCTGTTGTTGTTGACGGCTGGCCCGTTGGTGTTCTCGTGGTCAGGGACGTAAACCCGAGAAGGTTTTCGGACCAGGAAAAAGAGCATTTGAAGTTGATTGCCCGACAGGTGGGGGATTTAATTCAACGGACCCATAAATTAAATCCGACGAACGAGGAGGGGTTCAGTGATGAGCGGCTTGAAGCGATTCTTGACAGTGCCGGTGAATTAATCACCGTTATCGACGACGACGGTGTCGTAAAGTTAATGAATTCGGCCGGTCAGGACCTGCTGGGGTACGATCGAGAGTCGCTCGTCGGGGAATCGTTGTTCGATCTCCTGCATCCCGAGGACCGGAAGCAGTTCGAGGAAGCCTTCGATCGTGTAACCTCCAATCCAGATTCTGTCATCGAGAGGGGAGATTTCCGGGCACTTGACGCCGACGGTTGTACGGTGTCGCTGGCGATATCGTGTACCGGCCAGTACGAGTCCGCGTTTGATGGTTTCGTAGTGACCGCCCGTGATATTTCGAAACAGAGTACGATTCAGCAGGACTACAAAACGATCCGTCAGCGGTTTGATTATCTCGTCAATCACACCGGAGAGATCTTCTGGATACACGATGCCCGGAACGAGGAAATTCTTTTCCTGAATTCCCGGGTTGAAGACATCTGGGGGCAGCCCCCGGAGGCTTTCTACGACAATCCTGACCTCTGGTTTGATGCCATCTACGAGAGTGATCGGGATGCCGTCAGGGACGCCTTCCGACCGGGCAACGAAGAAATTGACGTCGAGTACAGGATAAAACGGCCCGATGGCGAAATCCGATGGATTCACGACAGGGGATTTCCCGTTCGGAACGACAGTGGAGAGGTTATTCGTTTCGTCGGTTCCGCTCGGGATATAACCGACCGAAAACACATAGAAATGGACCTCAAGGAGACGTTGAAGGAATTAAAGGAAACCCGCTACAGTCGCGATCACCTTCATGAGATTGTCGACACAGTTCCCGCTGGACTCTTCATCCTGAACCGGCTTGGTCAAATAACACTCCTGAATGATTCAATCCTGGAAATGTTGGGTTACGAGGAAACTGACTTACGGGGCAAGCGAGTCTCAGCCCTTCTCGAAGGTGATTTGATGGAGCATGAGTTCCAGCGTATCACCGAAAGTGAACCCGTCATTAACATTGAAAAAACGTTCATGACCCAGTCGGACGAAAAAATCCCTGTTCTCTTTTCGGCCAGGGGACTCTTTGATGAGTCAGGGGAATTAAATGAAATTGTCTGTGTCGGTCTGGATATATCGCAACGAAAGCAGGCTCAGGAAGCCCTCCGGGAAAGTGAACGGCGCTTCCGCCAGATGGCGGAGAACATCGAAGAAGTTATCTTCATGTACAAGTCCAACTGGTCCGAGATGCTTTACGTCAACTCCCGGTACGAGGAAATCTGGGGCCAATCCCTCGATAAGCTTGAGGAGGATCCAACCGATTTTATGCGGGGGATTCACCCCGACGACCGGCCCATGGTCGAAGAAGCTCTGGAACGAATGGCGGCCGGAGAATCCCTTACACTCGAATATCGCGTTAACGAGTCGGATGACTATTCGCGGTACGTTCAATCCGATGGCATCCCGATCAAGGACGATGACGGTACGGTGACCCGGATTGTCGGTACGGTGCGGGAGATCACTGAATTAAAACGGACCCAGACGGAACTGGAAGAGACCATTGATGAACGTAACTCACTGCTTAAAGAAGTCCATCACCGGGTAAAAAATAATCTGCAGGTTATCAACAGCATCATGAGCCTTCACGAATACACGAACCAGGGGTCCACTGAGGATTTTATTGCAGAGTGTCAGAACCGTATCCGGTCAATCGCATCTATTCATGAAAGGCTGTACCAGTCCGATAACCTGGCGGAGTTATCCTTTGCCGCGTACGTCAGGGACCTCGTCGGTGAGTTAATAAAATTGAATGCGATCCCGGAAAAAAATATTGACCTGACGGTGGATGTGGACCCCCACTTCAAACTCTCTTTGCGATACGCGGTGCCCTGTGGATTGATTGTCCACGAACTCGTCTCGAATGCCTGTCAGCATGCTTTTGCACCGGATCGAGAGAATAAACTTATCGTGTCCTGTCAGCGCAAGGAGGATACTCTCGTTCTCAGTGTCAAAGACAACGGACCCGGGTTTCCCGACGACTTTCGTCTGGAGGATGTTGATACGGTTGGATTTGAAATACTAAAGGCCCTCGGAACTTACGAGCTGGAGGGTGACCTAAGAATTCAGTCCAACGGAATGAACAGTGTGAAACTCACTCTTCCCGTGAGTAATGTCCTGGAAACGAATTAAACTTACGGGTTCATTGTCGCCCGAGGGCTTCTTTTTGCGCCCTGCATTGACGCTTTCTCGGGAATCCGGAGTGATTAAGACGCTATGAGTTCTAATCCGACACTGGATAACACCGGCACAGTCCGCGAGCAACTCAAAACATTGATGACGTGGGTACGGGATTTTCGCACTAGCCGTCTTCTTACCACTGCAGTGGAGGAAAATATACTGGAACGGTTCAGTGAATCAGGATCCTCAGTTGATGAAGTCCTCCGGGACGGCGAGAACGCCGACGCCGTGTACCGGTTTTGTCGGACTCTTGCCTCCGTGGGATTACTCGACCGGACGGCCCCGGAGACCTACCGGCCCTCGGATCTTACCACGACCTTTCTCCTGGAGGGGTCAGAATTCGATCTTCGCCCGATAATACAACTCTTTCACCGGAACTACGAAATCTGGAATAAACTTCCCGAAATCCTAACGGAGGGTCATCAAGTGGAAAGTTCCGTCTTTGGAGACGTTGAGTTCGGGCGGGACTTTATGCTTGCAATGGAAACCAGGGCGCATTTCGTCAAGGACTCCGTAGCAGAAACGGTAACGTCCCTTCTGAGCGGCGGCGAAAGAATTATTGATTTAGGAAGTGGCACGGGAGTCTTCACACGGGCCATTCTTGAGGAAATGCCTGACGCTGAAGCTGTCCTGGCGGATCTTCCTCACGTTGTCGAAATCGCCGAGGATTTCTCCAGCGGAACGTCCCTGTCAGAAAGACTCTCCTACAGGGAATTGGATTTTTTTGAGACGGAATCCTACGGTGAGGATTTTGACGTTGCCTGCCTCTTTTCAATCTGCCACATGTTTGGTGAAGACAAGAATCGTATTCTCCTGAACCGGGCGGCGGACACTCTGCGCCCGGGGGGACGAATCATTCTTCGGGATTATGTTCTGGAAAATGGGGGAGTAGGACCACCGGAGGGTAATTTATTTGATTTACACATGATCCTTGCGACGGATACTGGACGCAACTATACGCTCGAGGAATACGAAACGTTTCTTCAGGACGCCGGGTTTGAGGCCGTTGAACGGATGGTCATGGACGGGGAAGACGATCTTCTGACCGCAAAAAAGCCAAGTTGATTTCCGGAAGTCCTTCAAAGCCAGCCCGTTACCGTCAGTTCAAAGTCCCGGCCGTTAAGCTTCGGAGAATTCGTAGGCAGGGATTAAACGCTATCCGTATTTATCAGTGACAATTAGGGTCAATATGACCACTGAGGCAATGAACAACACCTTATTGCTGACCGTTTTGCTTGTCGATGCGGTTTATCGTTAACCGATTGATCCCCTGGGACTGCACTCTCCTCATTGGGTTTTTTCTGACGGCAGGGCGTTGCACACAATCCGATCAAGGGCAGGCGTTTGTTGGTTTGGGCGACTGATTGATTTAAGCATGGAACTTTTGAGTTAGACTTAGGTTCCGAAGCACTTTACTTAAAGAAGTCCTCCATTTGTTTCTGGTTCTCATTGCAGTCGGGAGGCGACGGCTTGGATCTCGAGAGATTAAGTTCGTTCTACACCAGGTACATTGGCCATACCACTCGATCCGACAAGGACGAGAGCCGGTTCCGGAATCATATTAACGAACTCTCGGCCACTGTACTCGAAATTTTGTTACCCGGGCTGCTTCTCCTGATCGTCGGAAGCTGGCCCGTGGAGTATTTTCTATTCGAACATTCCGACGTGTTTTACTGGTTTTCGTTATGGCGCCTGCTGGTAGCACCCCTTCTACTGACGTTTCTTATCGTAATAAGGCTTTCCGAAAGGCTTCGGTTTTACTCCAATGAGCTTGTTCTGTTGATTAGCCTGATCTGTCTTTTCTGGGTCGGCTATTGTCTGGCCAGGGCCGCCGGGTCAGCTCCCCCCAAGAGTCCCTGGTTCTATACGGTTTACGTCGTTCCATTCTTAACCACCCCGCTGGCCCTGAGTATCGGTAAGCGATTATTAAGTACCATGATTGTTATTTCGAGCTTTTTGGTCGGGTATTTCCTGGGCCGCCCATCAATTTTTTATCAGGAGTATTTCTTTTCGACCTTTATCATTATTCTCGGTAGTGGTGTCATGAGCGTCGGGTTAGGTCACATCATCTACCACCTGAACCGAACGAACTTCTTCAAAGAGGAAAAGCTCGAGTACCTCGCCACGCATGACCTTCTCACGGAACTCCTGGATCGAGGTGCGTTTGAGGAACGGCTAAAAACAACCCTGGAACAGGCCGACCGCTATGATTTTCCGATCAGTTTTCTTTTGATCGACCTCGATCACTTCAAGGAAATCAACGATTCCTACGGACATTCAGCCGGGGATAGGGTACTTGAGAGATTCGGGGAAATTCTAAAGGATCAGAAACGAGAAGCCGATGTTGCCGGGCGTTATGGTGGAGAAGAATTCTCGGTGATAATGCCGCACACGGACCTGGAGGAGGCCAAAACCCTGGCCGAGCGGATACGGGAAGAGTTTAGCCAGGAGCATTTTGAAACCAACGAGGAATCCTTTCAGGTGACCTGCAGTATTGGCCTGACGGAGTACCGGCAGGACGGGGAAGACCAGGACACGATGGTAAAACGAGCGGACCGTGCGTTGTACCAGGCCAAGGAAAATGGTCGAAATACTATCGAAACCGTTGCGTGAAAACTTCCCTCAACGGACTTCTTCGTGAAGGGAGCCTTCAAAGGTACCCAGGCGATTGTCCCAGAGTATTTTTGAAACTACCGGTACCCTCCAGAGTAAGCCAAATATTTCATTCAAGGTCCTGGGCTTTTTATGAATGAAACCCTGCCATTATTAATCCGCCCGATTGTTTTTCGGTTGCTTTCAGCCGGGTAAGACGTTACGAATATCGAACGGTCTCTGTTTCAGGAAAGCAGGAATGATATGTGCTCTTAGGGTAGTTAAAAAACCTTGAAAAATAACGGTTAATAAACAAAAACTATAGTAAAACTATAATTTAATTGCCCCGATAACGCATCCGGTTGATGAAACTAAAAAATTAATCGAAGTAGGTTGATTTTGGGGTTCGGGAATACGAGATACGGGGTTGTTAAATTTACGAATCAGGGTCTCGATACGTTTCAAGAACGGACCGCAGTATCGTTCGAAGCACACCGAAACCATACTGGGCCAACGCATGGCCTTTGTAGGAGCTTCCGCTGGCCCGTTGTTTTAAATTGATTGGAATATCCACTGCCGTAAGACCGGCGTGGGAAAACTTAATCCACATTTCGGACGCGATGTAGCTCGTTTCGGTCATCGTTTCGAATAGTGGTTCAACTTTCCGTAGGGCCTCCACGCGGAATCCCCGAAATCCACACATATAATCGGAGAGTTGATAGTTGGTCAAAAAATCCAGAATACGGTTTAGCGGTTTAAGTCCAATCTTTCGAAACAACGGTGCTTCCTCGTAGTTGGAGCCGAGTAGACGGGAGCCCGCTACGATATCGTAGTCGGTGGCTTCAAGCGTTTCAATAAATTTTGGAATTTCTTCAGGGTTGTGTTGCCCATCGGCATCCAAGGATATGGCATACTGATAGGAGGTGTTCACGAAATATTTCAGAGCCGTCAGGCACGTCATGCCCTGGCCGAGGTTTATTGGATGCTGAATGACCGTCACGTCCTGTTCGCGGGCAATGTCGGGGGTTCGATCGGTGGATCCGTCGTCAAAAAGGAAAGCGTCGACGTTATCAGGAACCCGTTCCAGTAGTCCGGGGAGGGTTTCCTCTTCGTTGTAAGCAAGGAAAAACGCAGCCGTTTTGTTCACCGTGAAACGACACACCTACCAGACGCCTACGATTGTTGGGCATGTTACTGGACGCGACCGTATTAGTGTCTCTTCTTGAGAGCCTGCCGCTTGCACCGGGCGAATCAATAGAACCCCATTATATCGGAGGGCCAACAGAAAATACTCAAAAATTAAGTCATCTAAAATTTAAAAAAGTAGTAAGGCTGTCAACAAATCATTTAGGTGGTAAAGGGCGCTTAGAGAGAAATCATGCTTGAGTTAGCCTCTTAAATTGCATTATGGTATGATTAGTCTCATGTGGCATTTTATCCTGTTATAATACTTTTTCACCAGTGGAATAGATAAACACTCATTGACAGTTGATTTTGGAATAGGTACCAATACTGACCGGTCGATTCCACGTCGGTTTATGGGATTTCATTTGCCCCACGGATCAATCTTTCTGAGGGAGAGTGAAAATGCATATTCTTTTACTCAGGGTCGAGACATGCAGGTAACCAAGATCATTCACTCGACACTTCTAATCGAGGACAGGGGTGTGAAAGTCCTCTGCGATCCCTGGCTGGACGGAGAAGCATTCTACGGCTCATGGGCTCACTACCCGCCAACCGAGCACGTTCCCTCCGATTTTAACGACGTCGATTTTATCTACATTTCACACATTCATCCCGATCACCTCCACCACCCGACACTTGATCAAATGGATAAGGACATACCGGTACTTATTCATGATTTCAAATGGGACTTCGTCCGGAAAAACATCGAACACCTCGGTTTTGACGTTACCGAGTTGAAACACGGGGAACGTCATCACCTAAAAAACGATCTTCACCTGGGGATTTACGCGGCGGATGACTGTGACCCTCAGATCTGCCAGAACCTATTTGGGTGTTCCTGGTTCGTGGACGATGACACTGATCAGACCGAGGGGTCAACTCACATTGACACGATGGGGGTCTTTGACAACGGGGACGAAACCCTTGTAAACGTGAACGACAGTCGCTGGCCACTTTCCCAGCGGGCTGCACAAAGGGTAAAACAAAATTACGGTGACATAGATTGCCTGCTAACGCAGATGGCATCGGCGGGCATGTATCCGCATTCCATGAATAATCTATCTCACGAGAAAATGATTGAGGAACGGGATAACGTTATTGAAGAAGCAATAGAGACTGGACTTGGTTTTGTGCGGGAGCTTTCCCCCGACGTGGTAATCCCCTTTGCCGCCGGTGTTGTGTTTGCCGGCAAGCGGGCTGAAAGAACAAAGTACCACCCTATGCCACCGCTTGTCGACGCCAGGGATTATTATCACAACGAGGCGGAGGGTGTGGATCCTTCGCAATCCGAAATGTTTCTTCTCAACGAAGACGAATCGTTTGATGTTAGCGCCCGCCAGCCTTCAGCCGAGTACGAACCGCTGGATCAGGACAAAAAATGGGAGTATATCCGAAACGAACTAAAAGATCGTAAATACACCTACGAATCCGAGGAGATGCCCACACTCGAGGAACTGGATAGCCTTCTTGCCGATGCTTTCGTTAATTTCACGGATAAACGCAAGGCTATGGGGTTTGAGACGGATACGGTCGTTTACGTTGACCTGCTTGACGATACTGCATTAAAACTGCCCTTTGATGGTCGGAAATACGAACTTGTGCCGGGTTCGGAGGTCGGGTCCAATCCTGCTCGTTCGGTAAATATGACGATGGATCCACGACTCTTCAAGTGGATTTTAGAAGGACCTCACAAAGCTCATTTCAACAACGCCCAGGGGGGATGTCACTTTCTTCTTGAAAAAGACCCCGACACCTACGAACGTGGTATCTACTACTGTTTAAGTTTTCTGCATCAGTAGATGGCTCCCTCGAACTTCCTTCCAGCAATTTTACTCTCTTAGCCCCCTACACTCGAGTTTGTGGCGTTATTAACGTCAGGAGAATAACCCCCCCCTGGTTTGCCCTAACAGTGAGCTCTTTTCGCTTTCCTGAAAAACCCATTTAGTCTCGTTGTGGACAAACCAAGTTAAATAAATCCCTCATAAACAGTACTTTATAGTATTATTAATCAATAAGTAATATGCTTTTTTTGGTGAATGCCAGTCTAATTGGTATGAAATGGTCCGTAGAAGTTACTATTTACCCTATTAGTTCCAATATTATAACTCGGGCGGAATGAGGTTTTGAGCTAACTGCACATGGGTTATTGTCAAATTGAGCTACCTTAGTCCCAGTCAAAGGAGCTGAGCGGTATGGCCTTTTTTGTTACAGGGGGAACTGGACTTATCGGTCGCTTTCTGGTCGATAATCTCCTCGAGCGTGACAGGACGATTTTCCTGCTGGTTCGTCCATCCTCCGAGGACAAATACGAGGATTTACTTAGCTTCTGGGATGAACCGGATCAACTTGAACCGGTTTATGGAGACATCACGGATCCTGATGTTATACAGGACTCGACCAGTCGTGAACGTGTCCAAAATGAAATAACCGACGTCTATCATCTTGCGGCGGTCTACGACATGGACGTCGACGCTGAGACTGCCAGGAAAATAAATGTCGAGGGAACGTCAAACCTTGTTGATTTCGTGAATAATATTGACCGAGATATCACGTTCAATCACGTCAGTTCAATTGCCGTCGCCGGTGACCACGACGGCCTCTTCCGCGAGGATCACTTCAACGAGGGGCAAAATTTCAAAAATCCCTACATGAGAACGAAATTTGAATCCGAACGAGTTGTGCGTGAATCTTGTTCAAACGACGTGAATATTTTTCGTCCCGGTATCGTCGTGGGGTCCTCAGAGACTGGTTACATGGATAAAATTAACGGGCCGTATTATTTTTTCAAACTCATACAAAAAATTCGGGATTCAGTCCCTCGCTGGTTACCGCTGGTTGGTCTGGAGGGAAGCGAGGTCCAATTAGCACCCGTCGATTATACTGCGGACGCTATTGATTACATTTCCAACGATGCTACAACGGATAGTAGTGTCTTTCATCTCGTTGATCCCGATCCCCCGTCCCTCGGGGATACCGTCAATGAATTTTTCAAAGCCGCCAGGGGACCGGAGTTGAATATGCGCATTGATAAACGGCTTTTTAATTTCCTTCCGACGGGAGTCATCAAGCAGGTTGCATCCTTACCCATGGTCGAGGAAGTACTTGATCGTATTGCGGATTCGCTGGGAGTACCACGCTCAGTTTTCGCAAACATTGAAATTCCCGCCACCTTTGATGATCGTAATACCCACACTGCACTTGAAGAGACCGAGATAGACTGTCCCAGACTCGAGGATTACGCCTGGAGGCTCTGGGATTACTGGGAGCGACACCTGGATCCGGCTCTCCACTACCGGAAAAACTTTCGCGAGGAGATTGAAGGGAAAAATGTCGTCGTTACCGGTGCGTCCAGTGGTATCGGTCGATCCGTTGCACTGAAAGCCGGCCGGAACGGGGCAGAGGTAATGCTAATGGCTCGTAGTGAAGACGATTTGAACGCCGTCAAGGACGAAATAGAGAAGAACGGTGACGGAAGCGGGAACGTCTATCCCTGTGACCTCACGAACTACGAGGACGTCGACGAGACTGTCGCGGCTAGCATAGACGAGCACGGACCGATTGACGTACTCGTTAATAATGCTGGACGGTCAATCCGGCGGAGTGCCGAGCGATCCCTCGAACGGTTTCACGATTACGAGCGTACGATGAAGTTAAATTATTTTGGCTCGCTTCGGATGATTAAGAACGCACTGCCCGGTATGCTTGAGCAAAGGGACGGTCACATCATAAACATCTCAAGTATCGGTGTTCTCGCCAACTCCCCTCGGTTTTCGGCTTACGTCGGAAGTAAAGCGGCCCTTGACGCTTTCTCTAAATGTATGGCCCCGGAAGTGACCGACAAAAATGTGGATATTACGACAATATACATGCCGCTTGTCAGTACTCCGATGATCGAACCGACAAAAATTTACGACTTCGTACCAACGCTTACACCGGATGAAGCTGCCGACCTCGTCGTGGAAGCGGTTGTTGACCGCCCGAAGCGGATTGCCACAAAACTTGGTACCTTCGCTGAGATTCTTTACGCCGTCTCCCCGAAATTTTCCGACGCTATTCTCAATCTGGCTTATCGACTGTTTCCCTCAACGGCCACGGCCGAGGAACCCGAGGAGGAGCTCTCGCCGGAAGGAGTTGCCTTTGCGCATCTCCTGAAGGGCATTCACTGGTAACCCTTCAATTAGTTAGGATTGGTAGGCGTCGCCAGAATCGGAACCAAGGCCTCTTCCAAGTAGTCCTCTATCACCCATCCTGCTAAATAGTCGATCATGGTACTGCCCGAGGTTCCTTCTTATCGTCTCGATCCAGTTAATATAGTGATTTACAAATCTACTGGTAGGGGTCAACATGGAAGTCCACTTCAACGTTAATCGCAATCGAAGTAATCCAATTCGAACTATTGCAAAGAAACCGCAGGGGATTACCATAAACAATAAACCTAAAGTATAGCTTTAGGTTTTAGAATGCCTGCCAGGAGTTCTCCGGCACGAATTCAAAAAATTTGGCGTAAACCGTCAATGCGGTCCTGCCGAAAAATAACATTGATTCAGGAAGAGACTACTTTCAGGGGAATTGTCGGGTAATGGATTCAGGAACAACCTCGTTCAGAGTCCAAATAATTGTAGTCTTTGTATTGTTTTCGGTTGCTTTTCTGTCCGGGTGTGCCGGCCGTCAATCACCGGTTCGACAAACTCAACCCGAAGAAGACCGACTTATCCATCCCGATGAACCGAGAACGCCCATTGCGAGTCCCTCCGACGGTGACGAATCATTCGCAGCCACTGACAGGGAAACCTCCGACGAACGGGCTCTTACAAGGGTTATCAAGCGATTCAAGCAAAATCATGTAAAGCCTCGCAGTGAGACGCCCAGGTCTGAATCCGATCGACCGGCGGGGGCCAGTACTACCGCCGTGCTTCTCGGATCTGGACAAAAGATCACTGCAACTAATTCAAAGAGTCGCAGTCATTCTCATACAGAGTCCGAATCATCGGCCCTTTCAAAAACTGATTTGACGGTTGCCTCAGAAGAGGCGGCTCAAAAGGATGACGATCCAGAACCGGAATCCGTTTTTTCGGCCAACAAGGAAAGTAACAAAACGATAACCTCGGGGACGGTCAGTCAACTTACTACCATCTCCTGGTCGCGATCGGACAAGGTATCGGCCACGTTAGAAACGGTCGAACTTAAAAACATTATCAACGCCCAAAATTTTTCTTCAGTTACAAACACTATTGCGTTTTTCGGTTCAAAATCCGTGATCGATGATCCACCTGAACAAGCCAGTCGTTTAAGTCAAGGGGAGGGGTTTCAACCTGAACCAGGTTCCCATGCACGGGGAAAGAACTTAATCCCCCTTGGATGGTCAGTAATAGACTCTCCTTCGATTATTTTGGGATTGATGTTCCTCGTGGTTGCGGTTTTTGGTTACCTTGCCGGTCGATATAGTGCTGGGCTAAATTTAGTTTCCGATTCAGGGACCTCGACCAGGAATGTTGAGGTAAGGGATATTCGACTCGACCGGATAGTCGCTAACCCGTATCAACCCCGATCCCAGATTGATGAGGATAAGCTGGAGAAGCTGGCGGCATCGATTGAGGAATATGGGGTTGTCACTCCGATTCAAGTAGCCGAGACTGATGACGACAGCTATCAGCTGATTGCTGGAGAGCGGCGAGTCCGTGCCGCCAGACAACTTGGGCGGGAGACTATTCCAGCCCTGATTCGTAACGTAGATCAACGGACCGTCCGAGAGATGGGATTTCTGGAGAACCTACAGCGAGAACCCATGAACTGTGTGGAGAAGTCAAATTTTTACAAACGACTTCGGGAGGAATACGACTTTTTGAGGATTGAGGAATTAGGCGAGATGATTGGAAAATCAGCCGAGGAAATACAGGCCTACGACTGGATCCAGGATCTTGTACCGCTGACACAGCAAGCGCTGGCCGAGGGCCATATTGACAGAACGACAGCCCGGGTGATTGGTTCGGCCGAGCCCGAAACCCAGAGGGATGTCACGGCCTACGCGGTCAATGAGGACGTTGATCTGAATGACGTCGAGGACAAGATCAGGTCAATTCAGGTGGGAGTAAATAACGATCCGTCTCATTCAGAGGAGACCAGTCGGTTGATTGAGGAATCAATTGCGCTTGATCCTAAAACCGAACCGGTTGAATTTCGTGGACAATCCTCCAGTGGTCGATCACTTCAGGACAGGGAATCCGACGACGAGGACCCCCGTATTCTATCCCCACCCTAATGCTGACGTGCGAAACTGACTTCCTACCATTAATAACTCCAGCCTTGATGCTGAGGACTGGAACGAATTTTTTAGGTTCCGCAACTTGAGATTTCCCCTTCCATTTTCCATTGATTCGACCGATTATCCAATCAATGAATTTGCCGTGTATTATTGGTTTTAGTTGGAAAAAAACTTATTCTAAAAACGTAGTACTCTATGGAATTTATTCTCGAATACTCCGCCGATATTCAGTCCTTTTTTCTCCCTGGGAGAATCTATTCGAAGCCGAGTCTTAGAAAAATAGCTTTACGAATATTTTCCGTAATTCTTTTTGTAGCCAACGTGTAATTCCATACGCCTTCACCCACAGGACAGAAGGAAGTTTATTTATGAAGTTCACGTCAATCCAGGAAAATACCGTAAAGCCGTTCCTCGTCGGTATTGTGTTTTTAAGTCTGGCCCTGCACGGGGTGATTCTGACACTGGGTTTAACGTTAATGGCGGACTGGCAGTGGATACAACATTCGGTACACAGCACTATTGAAACAACTGGGTCGATGATTGCTTTCGTGGTTGCGTTTCTTCTCCTGGCCCTGGAAAGCCGGAACGAGGGTACAAGTTATAACGTGCGCATAGCGGGGGCCCTTATTGGAATGGGTTTTCTTGATGCTTTTCATGCGATGGCCCCGGTCAGCGGACTCTTTGTCTGGCTTCACAGTTCGTCGACGTTTTTTGGTGGGGTTCTGTTCGTCCTTGTCTGGTTACCCGAGTCGTTCTTTGATCCTTTCGAGACCCTCTGGCCCTACCTCTGTACAGCAGTCACCATTGTGTTTGGCATTCTGTCATTTGTTTTTTCCGAAAATTTACCGGAGATGATTCAGCTTGGTTCATTCACTACTACGGCACGGTATTTGAATCTGGCCGGGGGGGCTTTGTTAATTGGTGCTTCAATGCGATTGGGTTTGACCTACCTGAATGATTACCATTTTGACGATTTGTTATTCTGTGTGCACTGTCTGTTGTTTGGCATGGCAGGGATGATGTTTGAATTATCGACTCTCTGGGATTTCTCGTGGTGGGGGTGGCATTTCCTACGGCTTCTGGCCTATGCAGCGGCCCTTCTGTTTGCTGTGATAACGTTCATCCGTGACCAGAGGACCCTTCGAAACCGAAAGGACATACTGGAGGAGCAGGTGGCCAACAGAACGGAGGAACTGGAGCAGGCAGTAAAGGAAAAAGAGATCCTTCTCAAAGAAATACATCACCGTGTAAAAAACAACATGCAGATCATCTCCTCCATGTTAAGCCTTCAACTGCAAAAGTTTGATGAACCATCGATCCGTGAGAGTTTCGACGAGAGTCTCAGCCGGATTAATTCCATGGCACTTGTCCACGATTTACTTTATCGGTCGGATGACTTTGATCAGGTTAATTTTGCCGACTACGTTCACCGGCTCTTCGATGAACTACGAACCTCTCTGGTCCCGGGTGACAGCGAGATTACCTTTGAGACTGAAATCGAGGATATACGTCTTAACATTGATACTGCCGTTCGGTGTGGTCTGATAGTGAATGAGCTGGTAACGAATAGTATACAACATGCTTTTAACAAAGGCGGTCAAGGACGAACCAGGGTGGCTTTTTCCAGGATCAATGGTCAGTATAAACTTGAGGTAGAGGACAACGGTAGTGGCTTTTCAATGGAGGACAAGCCGACAGCCACGGACTCCCTTGGACTGGATTTGGTCCAGGCTCTCGTGGAGACCGATTTACATGGGGAGATAGAGATGAGTAGTAATGGCGGAACTTCCGTAACGGTTCGTTTTAAGAAAGACGATGAGTGAGGTAATTTAGGTTTACCAGGAAAGCTTCAAGGATGAATTCAGGAGTAAAATACAACCTCGGAGGTGACTGTTATGCTGGAGGAGTTCAAGAAATTTGCGATTAAGGGAAACGTAATTGACATGGCCGTAGGAATCATTATTGGAACGGCTTTTACCAGCGTTATCAATTCGTTGGTGAAGGACATCTTAATGCCTCCACTCGGATTGGTACTGGGCAAGGTTGATTTTTCAAATATGTACATCAATTTGTCCTCGGGCAGCTACGAGACGTTACAGGCAGCTCAATCGGCGGGGGTACCTACGATTAATTACGGCATATTTATAAACACCCTTATCAACTTCCTGATCATTGCGAGTATCTTATTCGTCGTAATCCGTAAAATAAATCAACTTCGACTCGGTCAGGACCCGGAATCCGTCAAAACTGTTTCGTCCACTCAGGAGTGCCCTTATTGTCTTAGCCAGATACCCGCCAAAGCCACTCGATGCCCGCAGTGTACGTCTGAGGTTTTATCGACGAAGGATCCACAGGAGGGCTGACGGAGGAAAAACAACACGTGGCATAGAACGTTTGTTGGTTTCACCTGGATTACCGTAGAAGGGACGATTTGGAATGGCGTCCGACAAATACGATTTTACGTACTTCAGGGGCTCCGAACCAGCGTTCGACAAAGTAATCTATTTCGATATTGATGGGGTCTTAAACTCCGACCGCTATTTCTCCGCCAATCCGGACGTTGTGGAAGAGCAATTAAAAGGAGTCGAAGATCCGGGGGGGATCGATCAGCCGGCCGATCTGATTGATCCGGAAGCCATTACTCAACTCAACAGGGTAGTTAAAAACCTCGAACCGACCGTTGTCCTCACTTCAACCTGGCGCAGGCATTATTCGTTGAGGGAAATTGATCAGTTCCTGGCAGAGCGGGGCTTCCAGGGGACGCTGGACGCTGGTATCCGAGAGGGTCCTCAGATCAGTCCGGAAAAAAATGAGCTTATCCTCTGGTCGGAACAGGAAGTTGATCCCGAAAGCTTTCTCGTTCTCGATAACCGGGAATTACTGGGAATCGATAATCAGGTTTTGATTGATTCAGCCACGGGTTTGACCGACAGTGATACCGAAGACATTCTTCTGCACTTCAACGCAAATACCTGCAACTCTTAGTAGCTGTTCCCACACTTCTGGTTTTGAAAAACTTTATTTCGCATTGTAACGGGTCGGTTTCAGCCGTTTCACAGTCTTACCAATTTTTTCGTTAGTGACCTTACGATCACACAGTCAGTCTTCGTCCTATACATTTTGGCCTCAACTATGAGAAACCTAATATAATAGTCGATCCGCTAAATTTAATGGTTTTTATGTACGGAACTATTCTTTTTAGATTCGTTCCAGTATGGATCCCACGATAGGGTTTGCACTGATTCGCCCGTGCAGCAATATAACCGTAACTCAGAAACTTAGCGTCAAAGAAATGAACGCTGTAATTACTTTGGCTTCTTTTGGTGGTTTTGATGGATTTCATTGAGGAAACGCGTGAACAACTCACCAGGGATGAACTCGAGGAACAGTGGAAGGAGCATATTGACACTACGATCGAGGACGAGGACGTTCAGGAGGACCTTCTTGAGTGGATTCGTGGGTTGCGTGATGATTTCCTCGACTTCATGGACGTCGTTCAGGACCCTCAGGAAGTCAGGGAGGCTTTAGTTGATCGATACATAGAATTGAAGAGTCACTGGAAAATGTTAAATACCAAGATGCAGTACCAGGCCGTAAACACGGGGCAGCCTGATCCGCCGCTGATGGTTAAAGGATCACTGGTGTCGAAATTACTCGAGAAGATAGAAAATCAACTCGGAGGCGATGAGGTGGCGGACCTGACGGAATTTTTGAGTAACCCAATGGAAATACTGCAGTCCGTTCGAGTTGATGAAGACGAACTCGACCAGTTCATGGATTACGTCGGGGAATTGATTGTCACCGGAGAAATGTACAACCATCTCGAAAACTCTCTTGCAAAAAACAGTATTGACGTGGACGCGGACTTTACCCAGAACTTCCAGAGCACAAATCAAGCTTTCCAGGAGCTGTCCTCCGATCTCCAGGATAGCCTGCTTGAAATCCGGGAGGTGACGCTCGAAAATCACCTCAATAAATATCCCGTGCTTGTCCGGAAACTGATAGAAGAAACGGACCGTGACGTGGAGGTTGACCTGTCGGGCGAGGATATTTCCATTGACAGTAAACTGATCGAAATTCTGGAAAGACCCCTGACGGCGCTGGTGCAGTATTTTGCGCTCGAGGATATTAAACCGGCTGACGAGCGAGAAGAGGCCGGGAAGGACCCTCAGGGGACGATCCAAATTTCAGTTGACCAATCCGGGGATGAAGTTGTCTTCGAAGTTAGCAGCGACGGTCAGGGGTTTGACCTTAACATCCTTCAAGGTGCTTTGGCCGGTGAGGCCGAAGACTTTGAGAGGAGTAACTATGCCAACAAGGAGATCCTGAGGACGATTCTGAAGATTGGTCTTGAAACGAGGGATAATGACGACAAAGAGACGTCCTCGAACGGTCAGGAAATGATCGATCGCATTGAGGACGTAAGAGGTTCGATAGAATTCCAGGAAAACGACGAGGGTTTTACAATTCGGATATCGATTCCGAGGACACAATCCGTCGTTGTGGTGGAAGGATTGCTAATTCGAGCAGCCGACCAGCAATTTATTGTCCCCCTTGAAAGTGTGATTGAAACACTTTCCCTGGAAAAAGTCCCGACGACCACCGTTGAAGACCACAAGGAGGCAATCAATCTCCGAGGGGACATCTTTCCCCTCCATGATTTATCGTCGTTACTTAACCTTCAGGAACCCGACGACACCGAGGCCACGAAACCTATGGTCATGGTTCTGGAGGAAGGAGGGATGGAGTATTCCCTTAAAGTCGACGAAGTGGTCGGTCAGCAAAAGGTTGTGGTTCGGGACCTTGGACCGGTCTTCGAACAGATTGATTTTACCTCCGGATCGGCCTTAATGGGAGATGGGAGTATCTGTCTGGTCCTGGACGTAAGAGAATTGGTCTCCGATATTTAACGCATTAAGAAAGTACTCCTCGGAACTTTTAACCACCTTCCCATCCGGACGAACTCACTGTTAAAGTTTCATCCGTGATCAAGATTCATCTAAAAATTCGGCGTAATCACACCTCTTACCATATCGCCTTTTTCACTTCCGATTTATTGCGTGAAGCTGGTGAAGACAATATTCGTAGGTATTGGACTGAGTGATAAGTGGTCTTAGGTGAAATGAACCAAAAGCATTGAGACAAACACGAAGAGTGTCACCAGTAGTTCAAAAATTCTTCCACCAATGGTACCTATTAACGCGGCCATGGCAGCTTTGATTCCCTTCCCGAAACTTTTTTGCCGGTAATACTCCATCAGGAAAGCGGTCACAAAGATCACACCGACCATGACAATTGGACCGGAAATAAAAAGAGCAATAATACCTGTAACACTGGTTACGAACGCCGTCCGCTTCGAGGCATCCCCAAATTTGCTTATCAGGGCTGGGCCAATCCAGTCGGCTATCAACGCTAGAAAGCTCATTACCGTGATGATAGTCAGAAGAACGGGTCCCGGGTGTACGTACCCGCTGTTCCACCAGTACAGGTAGGTACCGGCCAGTGAAAGAGCTGGGCCTGGTAGAGCCGGTAGAAGTGAACCGATTACCGCCAGGGCGAGCATGGCAAAGCTTGTCAGTAGAATAATTTTTGACAACACTGGTTGGTCGAGGTCCTTTCGCGAGCCTGAGGTGAACAAAAGAGTCCTTGTTCAATTAAGACGCTCGGATAGGAATAATAAAGTTGGTCCGAGGACAATTTAAGCCGGAGAATGCTGGAGTAGTGCCTCCCCCCGGTATTAATGACCATGATAGTCACTTGATATCCGGCCAGCAGCAAATTTTCGTCGGACTGTGCTTGATCACGAGCCGTGAAGGAAGCGTTGAGCCTTAGACACAATTACAGTGAAAGTGATTGGTATGGAAACCGTCTTACGCTACCTGAGGTACCTTTCGGGAACGATTGTGGTTATCACTGGTCTGTGTGCGGCCGGGGGCTGGATAATGGTGACAATACCTCTTCTGGGTAGCCTGTTCGGAACGGTACCCGGGACCAAGGGATTGGCCTTCTACTTGAGCCTGACGTGCATGGCCTACGCCAGTATTCCCTTTCCGATAACTTATGGACGTACTATTAGAACGGGCCTTGTAGGTCTTTCCTTCCTGTTCTGGATACCCTACGAACTACAGGTTCCGGCCCGGATGAATATTCGTATTGATATTTTAATGCTGCTGGGATTTTTCGGGCTCACGCTGGTTTCACTGGGACTCTGCTGGCTGATAGACCCGTTCAATTGCGAGGACCGTCAATCAGCGATCGATTACGTTCAGGGTGTCGTGCGATCATGAGCAGCTAACCCATGAAATAATCCACCCTTAGCGTGGCAACATTAGTCATTATCCGTATTGAACTTTTCCGTCTCCAGGGGAACACGCACTTCCAGCGTTGTCCTGTCGGCCTCTTTTAACGTTAAGCTTCCGTTGCTTTCGTATTCAATCAGTTCTCTGACGAGTTCGAGTCCTTTTGGTAACTCCCGTCGGGGTTGATCGTCATCGGGGAATCCCGGGCCGTCGTCACTGACGAGCAGATGACAGGTATCGTTCCGAACGGAAAAATCGACCGTTAAGCTCGACCCTCGCCCGGGAATAAACACGTGCTGATAGGCATTTGTCATAAGTTCATTCAGGGCGAGTCCAATTTTAAGTGCCGTATCACTCGGTATTTCAACGTCATCAATCCGGTGGGTCAGATCAACACTTGTTGATACTTCATCGAAGATGGTGTTGATATGTTCGATGATGTTCATCAGCAGGTCCCTCGATTGAACGACCTCGGTCTGACGGGTCTTGTTGAACTGTTCCTGGATGCTGACGAAGGCATGGAGCCTTGCCTCGGCAATCTCCAGTGCCCGAAAGCCTTCCTCGTTTTCTACCTGGGACTGCTGGTAACGAAGCCAGCTTTCAACCCGGCTAAAATGGTTTTTGACCCGGTGGAGCATTTCTTCATTTTTAAGGATGGTTTCCTTCAATTTCTTTTTGTAATCATCGATGCGTTTCTGTAATTCCCGATTGGCGGTACGACATTTTTCGTT
>JBDGPI010000040.1:49070-53556 GCA_042219765.1 Salsurabacterium abyssinicum (SeqCode) | reverse complement strand
GGAGTTTGATCTGATTCATGATTTCCGTGGCCAGCCGTCTGAGAATGTTGTGTTCCCGTGACGAGAACTCCCTCGGATCAGTGTCCATAATGCAGAGGCTCCCCAGAACCTGGCCATCCTCGGTCAGCAAGGGGGCTCCGGCGTAAAACTGGACGTCCCGAGTGTCAGAACCGATCGAATAGTTTCGGTAACTCTGGTGGGATGTCGTGTCGTTCACAACGAAGGATTGCTTCCGGCGGGCAAGGTCCTTGCAGAAGGGACACTCCTTGTTGTCGTCTGAGAAATTTATGCCCATGGTGGATTTAAACCACTGCTTGTTGTCATGGAAAAAAGCAATATGAGCGATAGATACGTCGAAAATACTCCTGGTAAGGCGGGTGAAGTTCTCGAAGGATAATTCGTCGGAGCAAAGGGGAATGGAGTAATCGTTTATGACTTTGATATCATCCGAGGACGAAGGCTCCTGATCTGAATACGGGGTCATACGATAGTGATACCACCTGTTACGGGAGTATTTCCGGTAGCAGGGCCGCTGTCATTGTAGTAAAGTCAACACGGACTGTCGGGGTTAGTTTTTTTGCTGTTTCAGTAGTCCCTGAAAGCAAGCATGAGAATATCATTGCCGATAAGCGGGAGAAATCCGATGCGTCAAATTGGCATTACACCTAAGCAACGAGCAGGAGCCGGCGATCCCACGTGGACTTAACACATGTTCGTGACTCCGAAACAACTGATTATTTATCGATGAACGAGGCCGGTCGAATCGCGGCAGAGACCCACGAACAGCTTGCTTCAATTCTCGAGGTTGGAACCTCAAGCCTTGAACTTGATCGTGTAGCCGAGACGTTCATCAGGGACCATGGTGCGAAGCCGGCTTTTCGGGCCTTCGGGGATTATTCCCGTACGATAACGGTATCGATTAACGATCAGTTGATACACGCTCCACCTCATGCCAGCAAAGTTCTCGAGGCCGGGGACGTTGTCTCCATCGATCTGGGCGCCTGCTACAAGGGCCATTATTCGGACACGGCCGTGACGTACATCGTCGGTGAAGCCCCGACAGCGAAACACGAGGAATTGGTTAATAAAACCAGGACAGCTCTTTACGCCGGCATACAACAGGCCGTGGCGGGCAATTCGTTAAGTGACGTCGGTCGGGCCATTGCGGATCATTCGGGGCCGTTTGGCAACGTGGTTGAATGGACGGGTCACTTCATCGGACGACAGTTACACCTTGGACCGAAGCTGTACAACCGGGCTCACCAGAAAAATTCCCTCATCCTCCAACCCGGCATGTGTGTGGCGATAGAACCGATTCTAACGCTTTCGTCCAATGCCAATACCAGTGAGCTATCGGAGGGTGGGGTTGTCAGTACAGTCAGTGGTGCGCCCGGAGCGCACTTCGAGCACACCGTCAGAGTGCACGAGGATCGGGCTGAAATACTGACCTCCCGAACTGACGAACCGGACTTCCTTTAACAAGAGGTCCTCCAGACCCAATATCACCAAACCCGGGGTGAACACATTCCCTAACTACTGCCCTCCGGAGGGTTCCTGAGCACAATCAATACGAATAATCAAGAGTCCAGTCGTGATCAGATAGCTCGTACTTCAATTTAAAGGGGGATTTTTTTATGGTTGAATTGAGGTAGGTTATCCCGGTGATTGTCAAGTCAGGAGGTCCAATCATGTCATCCGTTTTTAGCGACATTCCCGAGGAGGAGTGGATCGACTCCAACGATCACGCCTTTGCGGTATACGATAAGCATCCGGTCACGGACGGTCATATTTTAATCATTTCCAAACGCGAGTTTCCGTCCTGGTTTGTGGCCGAGCCGGAGGAAGAACAGGCTATATTCCATTTGCTCGACAAAATGGAGGCTTACGTCAAGGAGAAATACGACCCGGATGGTTTCAACATCGGTATTAATGTCGGTAAAGCCGCCGGACAGACAGTCGACCATTTCCACGTCCATTTGATTCCACGGTACGAGGGGGATATCGACGATCCGAGGGGAGGGGTTCGAAACGTCTTACCGGAGCGGGGAAACTACCTCGAATCGGACGTTGAGAACTGGCAAGAAACGGCCCCCAGTGGAAAAGCTACTGCCGCAGTCGACAAGGTCTGACACAGTACCTGGCCGCTGTTCATGAGCAAGTTCACCAGGGTTTGTCATAAACCGTAATTTAGACGTATGCCACTAGACGATTACGAACTTCAATAAATTAGGGTCTGGTATTAGTGAATGATAAACGGTTTGCTTGATCCTTTTTGAAAAGTTACTGTATGATTCAAGTGAATCGGCTTCCCGAGGAGAACTTACCACCATAAACCCTGTAGGAACTTAGCGTCGTTTAGTAATGGAATGACTTCCTTCCTACGAGGGTTTTTTAGTTTGAGCTTCCTGTCAATTTTTGTCCGGACGATTCCTCAATTCAAGGATAACTCTATAATGAAAAAATCAAAACTTTATTAAAGTGTATTCAATTGTTAATTTAAAATAAGTATTAATTCTTTATTAAACTTTCAGGAGGCTGATGCGTATGAAAAAGTGGTTCATAGGCTTTGCTGTACTTGCATTGCTGGTTGCAGGTTGTGGTGGAGGCGGAGACGAGCAGACGGCGGACTCGTCTCAATCCGAACAGCAGGTCCAGGCTGAAAATCGGTCATCGAAATCCGAAAACTCCTCCAACGAAGACGCATCCGAAAGCGGATTTAACGCGGAAAATTGCACCTACAACGGAATAAAACTAAAAGGAAAGGTTGAAGTGAAGGAACGGTTCGCCGACATCAAAGTGCAGGTTGTCGACGACTTCGGGGATCTGGACGTCAAATTCGTCGATAACTTTCCCGATGAATGTGGTGAGTGGCAGATTGTCGATGATTTTGGTGATTTTTCGGTTAAGATTGTCGACGATTTTGGCGACATCAAAATAGCAACTGACGAGAACTTCCCCGGAACCTGATGCAATTGGTTTTCTTCGGGGTCTACCCGTTTTACAATTTTGGATCGTGGTTTTATCCGTATAATTGTATCAAGCTATTCAACTACAGTAGCCAGAATGGCTGATTATGAAAACTTCTAGTGTCCGGGAGGAATGAGTTCATGTATCGTTTCCACCATGTATTTTGCTTCAGTTTGCTTGTGGTTTTTCTTTCCGGTTGTGCGGCTTCCACTCCGGTCAAAGAAGCACCACTGGATCAGAGCAAACAGGAGCAACTACGAGCGGCGTTAACGGGTACATGGAAGCAGACCCATCGTAAGGAATCGAAGGATGGTCGGAAGCAACGCCTCAAAGTCACGATAAAAAAATGGACGTTTAATGAGGACGGTACGGGAACGCTCATAGCTGGTTCGGAAAATCCTGTAACCGGCAAAGTAACCAACTCAAACGATTTTAGCTGGCACCTCGAAGGTCGAAATCTGGCACTGGGAGACCCAGGTAATAAATCCGTGAAATTCCGGGTCGATGACTGGACTTCCGATAAAATGACCTGGTTCGATTACCCGAGCAGTACCTATTATATTGTGGAGAAAGTCAACTAAGAGCCACTAAACTGGAGCTTACAATAACGGGTTAGCGCCCCCTTAACCCTGGTTTTTAGTACCAGGGTATTCCATCCCAGACAAAGACTGTACTTGAATAATCCCTTCGTTTGACCCTCCTGGGGAAAGACCACAGTCATATCGGTATAATTTTCCCTTCCGGGTCCCGAGCTTACCGACTCTCCGTGAAAGACAGGTCATTTCGGGGACGAATCCCTGGTATAATACAGATCGGTTCTGAATTCGATTCGATCGACGTTGGATGGAATTATGTACTTGCGAGACGATGAGTACCTCAGGGACGTGGACAACTTAAAAACCGGGATGGTGCTGGCGCGTTCGGTTTACGTAGAACGGAAACTCCTTTTTAAGGCCGGCACGGAACTCACGAGAACCCGTATAGAAACCCTGAGGAATTGGGAGGTCCAGGATGTTATCGTGACCTCCGGCGATAGGCTTCAATCAAACTGACTTCGTGGTTTTTTTCGCGTCAGGCTACTTCCAGAATAATCTTTCCCCGTGCCCGACGAGATTCACTGTAGCGGTGAGCCTGAGGTGCATCCCGCAGGGAGTAGATGCTGTCAACAACCGGCTCCAGTTCACCGTTTGTCACGAAATCATTGATGCTTTCCAGATCGTTTTGTCCGGGCTTAACCACAACCACGCTGGCCACTGGACCGGGCTTGATCCTGGACAGGGGTACATCAAGCCATCGGCCAGCACGAATGTCAGTGGTAACGTAGCGGCCGTCCCGACGAAGGCAATTTTTAACTTTGCTGAGAGATCGATTTCCGAAGGCGTCGTAGACAATGTCGAAATGATTCCGGGTTTGTGCAAAATCCTCCTCCGTGTAATCAATTACGTTATCGGCCCCAAGTTCCAGCACGAAATCCGTGTTACGGTGGCTGCAGACGCCCGTAACAATGGTTTCGTACGCT
>JBDGPI010000040.1:26546-49060 GCA_042219765.1 Salsurabacterium abyssinicum (SeqCode) | reverse complement strand
CATCTGGACCGCTGCGATTCCTACACCGCCCGAAGCCCCGTTAATCAGGATTTTTTCGCCGTTTTGAATCCGGGCTTTATCCCGGAGCGCCTGTAGGGACGTAAGACAAACAAGCGGTAGACCGGCGGCTTCGACCATAGACAGTTTTTTTGGGATTTCGGCGACGTATTCGGCCGGAACTGCGATTTGTTCGGCGTAGGTACCGGACTCGAGCGGGCCCGTCATTCCATACACACGCTGGCCGTTTTCAAATTTAGAAACTGCATCACCCGTTTCTATTACCTTGCCGGCAAAGTCACAGCCAGGTCGCCTCGGGAACGACGAAAACCAGTCGTACCATTTCAGCTGGCCTTTTCGGTAACGCCAGTCAACGGGGTTGACGCCGGCCGCATGAACATCAATCAGTAAATCGGTTGGTTCGATTTCGGGGGGATCCGTATCCTCGTAGGAAAGAACATCCGGGGAACCGTATTCGTGAAACTGGATCGCTTTCAATGGGATCTTGTTAATGCTGGAGGATAGACCGAGTCTATTAATCTCATGATTAAGACACATCCAGGGAGTGTCTTAAGTGATTTTTCGTCCGATTTTCGGCAGAGATTTGCATTAGAGGAAATGCCATCGCGATAAAACAGCTGTTAGGGACTCCAGTCTTGCCCACAGGGTTGATCCGAGTTTGAGTACGCCGCCATTTCTCCGTAGGAAAGACTCAGGGGACGGGGAGTTCCGTAGCGGACTGACGGTCGGTGAGTCCGTGGCCATGCCCATGGCCTGCGTCGTGATGAATATGAATCGTATGACCAAATATATAGGCGATGACAATGATTGGTATAAATACAGGAGCCAGCACGATCATTAAAACCAAAACTACAAACTGAACCTGGTTCAGGCCAAGGTGTCCGCCCTTTTTGATCCGTTCGAGCTGAGCAGCCATGCGATGAATACGTTCGTCACTGAGCCGTTTAAGTCGTTCAGTAATTTCTTTGGGAGTATAGCCGAGGGTCCGTAATTTTTCTTTGACTTTCTTTTTGTTGAGGATTGTTCGAATTAGATCCGTGTTTTTTTGACGATCCTTCCTGATGTCTGCTTCTGGAATTGAGTTGAGTTGCTTGTGAATGGATTTGTCCGAATTTATTTTGGCCGTTGCCGGAGGGCTACAGAGGGTAAGTGAGGTGAAGCAGAGAAGGACGAAGGCGGTTATTACTTGCCGGTAGGAACGATTAATTGACTGAAGGTAGCCCAGACCAATCCACTCCAGAGTTAAGGCGTATTATTGTTCAACCGGTTGAAAGAATTTTGTTGATTCTTCAAAGCAAGCCTGACGTATGATTGTCACCGTCGGGATCTTTTTTCAGAGTAGCCAATCACGTGGAATAAATCATAAAGGAATGATGTCAAACTTTTAAACCAGACCGGTTCTGAGCAGTTAGCACCGGAAGCGAGGAATCAGGGCACAAATTGTAACTTGGTCACAGAATTGCCACACCAAAATTGTACCGGCATATACCCGTAAACCTGCTTTTTTTTTACTGGATCTATTTCATCCCAATCTTGACAGTTTGATCACTGGATCTACTCAAAGGGGAGTGGCGGTAATTACACCTGCGAGTCGTCATGGTTTTCAGGCGAATCAAGTTTAAGAAGGACGGGTGACGAACTAAACAGGAGATGTAATTAAACAGCCCGGGAAATGAACCCGCTGAAAGTGGTATAGGGCACGGGTGTTAGGATGGTTACCCCTGGAATAATCGGGTTAAACCGATGGCGTTTTTCTCGTCTCCCTTTTTACACAGTCCACCCCTGTCGGGATTACGTAAAGTCCTCGGGATTAAGCGTCTGGGTGCGAGTTGGTTACGTGTTCAATGGTGAGAATTGCGCGGCTTTCCTCGTAGGCGCAGATGCTATGATCCAGGTCAGGCTCCATAACAAAGAAGTCATTTTTCGTTAGCACCTGCTGTGAATGGTCCGTTTCAACGACAAATTGACCATCAAGGACATGAATGCTGGTCAGTCCTTTGGCCCGGTGCTTGGGTAGTTCAGATCCCTCGTCAAAGTGAAAGAGTGTTATTGTAAGCTGTCCTTTGCGGGCGAGAGTGTACTGACGGTGACCGTCCTGTTCCTGGACCTCCTGGAGCTCCTCATTGCTCATTTTGCGGGTGAGCTTGTCGAGATCCTGAAACCGCTCGAGACCGGGAAACTGTTGAACAACCGCTTCCTGATCACGCTGCGTGGTTTCCTTATTAACTGCCATAGTTTCACCTCCCTTTTCCAAGTTGTTTAGATACTAGCATATTCATTGAGGCACCGTTCCAGACTTTTGGTAACCAGGAGACAGAATTTGACAAAAATTTGCCCCACGATGGCTCTCTCCCGACCGCAGGGATTTATCGACTCGTCCAATGGAACGGAATACTATTGCCGATGGCCTTGACGCCCTAAGGACTAATCCTATTCGTACGTCAGGAGGGGATTGCCCTGTCCAACGGAATCAGCCTGTGTTAACCATAAAACTTCTAATAACACCGAATAAAAAATCCAATGTCAGTCCAAGTTCAGCACTACAGCTGTTTTTACAGTCAGAAACTGAACCACGGCCACGGGCAGGGGACTTCGCTATCAGGGGTGTGCTGAATCTGGAGCGAGGTTTATTTGTGCCGTTGGGGGTTTTTAGGAAGAAATTTCTTCGAGAAGATCTTTCGCCATGGAAATATAGCGGGCGTCGTCCAATAAATACGGAGGTTGTTTTCGGGGGCTCATGTTGGCAGTCTTGCGCAGGTATTCCAGCGCTTCTTCGGTCTTCCCCTGATAGTGTAAGTACTTACCGTAGAGAGCGTTGTTAGCAGGATGATCGGGAGCTATTTTCAGGGCCTTCCTGAGGTAGTCAAGCGCTTTGCGAGTGGAGGGCCAGTTCAGAACGAAGGGGATGTTTGGTGCCTTATGATGAACCTGAGCTAAAATTCGATAACCGGCGGCCCCCTGAGCCGTTTCGTCGAGTTCGATAACTCTCTCGCCTTCCTTTCTAATCGTGCCGGCGACTCCCTCCCGGGCCGCGCTAACGATTCCGTATGCTTCACCCCAGCGTCCAAGATTGGCAGCGTAGAGAATATGGAAATCAACGTTGTCCGGGTATTTTTCTATCAGCCGCTCACCAAGTTTCTTTCCCTTTGCAAAAATTTCTTGCTTGGCCTCGGCGGAATCCACGGCGTAAGTACCTTTGAGGTAGTAAGTGTGAAGGAGGTAACGCCCCGCTTCTTTCCCGGTCTCGGCATTGTCCAGTGCTTGCTCAAAGTGTTTGATGGCTGTGTCGAACGGTTCGGGGTTCACCGAGACGTCCTCTAAGTTCACGTATTCGACATGCTTTTCGTACCACTTAATTCCCTGCTCGAGTTCCGAACCCGTGGCGGCGGTAGAGACCATCACGAGGGCTAAAACTATTGGGAAGTACAGTTGATACGGTTTCACTGGAGGTCACCTCGATGTTAAAAAGTGAAGGAGGCGATTGAAAAACCGCCCCCAGGGTGTACACCGAGAATAAACTATTGGTGAGAAATTAAAACTTTACGCGGGAGGGTTTTCAAGAGGGAAAAACATGGCCTTGTAGCGATTCTTGCAGTTATACAGATAAGATTCGCTTGAGATGTTTGACGGTCTTAAAATCGGTTCGGGCCATGAGGGCCCTAAGAAACGATTTTACCTCGGAGGCGAACAGGATGTTCGCCCAGAATGAGTCAAACACCTTAACGAATCGTTTTACCGTAAACCTTGCTTTACTCATGGATCACTACAAGGCCAAAATCAATCATCTGGCAGATGATTTAGTCGAAATTGTTTTCGTCAGAAATAAGAGACGGCAGGTAGTCATCGAGAAAATCCCGCTCCTGTTGCTGGCTTTCCTCGATGAGTTCGATGGCGATTGGACCAATTTCTGGATCAAATTGATTGTTAAGATTCTCGTGTAACTCCTCCAGGACCACTTCATAGGGAAGGGCATCCCGGTAACTGCGATCACTGAGCATGGCATCGACGGCGTCTGCAACGGCAAGTATGCGCCCGTATAGCGGTATGTCGGTACCCTGGAGGCCGTCGGGATACCCGCTTCCATCGTATGATTCATGATGGTGTCGGATACCGGCAACTACCTGGTCGGAAATGTTACTGAACTGAATTATTTGTTCCCCGCGGACAGGGTGTTCCTTAATGGCTTCGAATTCTTCGTCGGTCAATTTTCCCTCCTTGTTCAGGATTCGATCGGGAACACCTATTTTCCCGATGTCATGCAGGGTCCCGGCATACTGGATTTTCCGGCAGGTCTCCAGGTCCTTTCCCATACGTGATCCCAGTACGTATCCGAGTTGACCAACCCGTCGACTGTGACCTTCGGTGTACTGGTCTTTTGCGTCAACTGCGTTGCAGAGTGATTCAAGTGCGTCCTCGCTGTAGATGTTTTCGATAGCCTGAAGCATCTTGTTTCGGGATTCCATTAAAAGTCCGAGTTCATCATTTGGGATCTCCTTATCGGGGATCATCTGTATTCCTTCGTCAAAACTGGATTCGTTGTACTCTATTGCGGTTGAGATGGGGTCCAGAAACCATTTCTTGACGACGAAATACAAGCCGGAGACAACTACTGCAACGATCACACAAACCATCAGGGCAATGTTTTGTCCGTACTGCCAGACAATGGACTCGATCTGCTTCCTGGGGAGGATCATAGATTCAACTTTGTCGGTTACCGGGGGGATGGTTTCAAGAACAGTATTCCGAATACTAACGAGGCGAGCATTCATGCCCTGGAGTGAGAGGTAAAAAAGAATGCCTTCCACTATCAAAATGAAGAAAGCCGCACTTATAAGAAACTTAAAAGAGAGCCGGTTGTAATAGGGAAGATTATCGAGATCCAATGGATAACTCCTGTAATTCAAAGCAACAAAAATAGGTTTATTACAACTCAGTTAACCCTGATGAGTGCCAGTGGCAAATCGCTGTTGTCCGGTAGGTTGCCCCCGAACTATAACCTTGATTGATGCCTGATATAAAGGGGAAACTGAACTCCTCAGCTTGTTCATTCCTCTCGTCAATATAACAGTGTTAACCACGCAGGAGCCGAATTACTTTCTAACGTTGAGTCGGCTCATTAAGGATTGAACCCAGGGATAAAGTGGATACGGGATAACGGACATTAACTTGAAAAGTAAAATCATTGTTTTGGGGAAGCTTATTTCGTGTTGTTTTTTTTCCATCTTGTTTACGATGTAGTTACCGGCCCAGTCCGGTGAGACCTCAAGGAACGAGGGTGGGGGCTCGTAGGGAAAGTCCTCCTTTTCGGTCATCGGAGTTTTTACAACCCCTGGGCTAACAACCGAGACGTCAACGTCGACTCCTTTCTCATCCCACTCGAAGTAGAGTGAATCAAGCATGTATTTGACCGCCGTCTTCGATGATCCGTAGGCGGATCCCCGGGCGAGGGGAGTGTAAGTTGCGGCGCTGCTCATACCGACAAGGTAACCCTCTTCGGATTCCCGAAGATGGGGAAGAACGGCTTCAATCCCGTAGACCATTCCGAGGTAGTTTACCCTCATGTTCCACTCGAAGACTTCGGCGTCAAATGCGCTGTCACCAAGTACACCAAATACCCCGGCATTAAAGAAGGCAATGTCAATGCCTCCGAAATGGTCGACGACGGACTCCACTACAGTCTGGTTTTTTTCTTTGTCGGTAACGTCCAGCGGGAAGATTGCCGAATCATTAATACACTGGTCGGAGACCTCCCGGAGGGTGTCCTTGCTGCGGGAGGAAAGGGCTACCTTGCATCCTCTACTGGAAAGTTCGAGTGCAACGGCCCGGCCGATTCCGGAGGATGCGCCGGTAATCCAAGCTGTTTTGTTGTTCACATCCAGTCTACGCACCGCTATTCCTCCCAGTATTAGTTATTGACTTCTTCTCGGACTTCAAGGGGCTAATGATTCCGATCAACCGTCAAATGATCACGTCGATTTAATCACTGATCCCATAGGATGAGGCATTTCGAGGACAAGTACTGCTGTCATAAAAACGACCAGGGTGAGGAAGTGTTTGCTCCTCGAGTAAAATCAATATCCTGTCGCGGGTCTTCTATTGCGAGAACATCTTTTTTGGCTGAATCCGATCATTTCCAAATTAAAATACCTCATCCATGTGTCAAGGTGGGTTGTCCGAACAGGAGTTTCAGTGCCCTGCCTGGTTCTGAGGGTTTGGACTCGGCTTTCAATGCCTTTGATCCCGATACCATCTTTTTTCAAAAAACTATCATTTAGGATTCAGCCGTCCGTATCAGTTTCTGGCAATATATGGTCCGCTGGACGCCGGTCGGACCTTAAATTGAACTACGATTAAAGCCACTGTTGCAAAGCCACATTAATTACCCGTTGTCCCAGAGCCTTTGCCAGCCTTGGAAGAATAATTTGCAAATCTAAAATCAAGTTTCGTTTAACTGGTTTCAGCGATGGAACTCCCTCAAGGAATGGATGGTTTCTTTGCCGATTAACTTCCGCCGGTTTCACTGGGCTCTTTTATTGCTGCTCTGTCTTGCCGGAGGAGTCTATAGCTGGTTTTACTTTCCGAGCGCGTTTCCCATTCTGGACGTGAATATTTCTATGGACCGGGCGAGTGCTCTGAAAAAAGCTCGCACTCTGGCGGAACGCCTTGACCTGGGTCCGAATGATTTCGATCAGGCGGCCAGTTTTAATCAGGATAGTTCCGTTCAGACATACGTTGAACTGGAAGCAGGTGGTAAGCAAGCGTTTCGCCGGATGATTCGACTCGGCCGATACGAACCCTTCCAGTGGCACGTACGTCATTATCGTCCCGGCGACGCCCGTGAGACGTTATTTCGCTTTACTCCCTCCGGAAAACCCTACGGATTCAAGGAAAAGTGGCCCGAAACGGCTGAGGGCCCCTCAATAACGTCTGATGAGGCACTTGCCATTGCTCGCAAACAAGCCCGCGCAGTATGGGACGTTCCCCTGGATGAGTACCAGTTGATTTCACGGGGCCAAACGGAGCGACCGAACGGGCGAGTCGATCATACCTTCGTCTACGAACACGAGAAACACGATCTCGGGAAGGCTAACTACCGGCTCAGGCTCGGAATAAGTGGGAATCAACTCAGTGAAGTGACCTATTTCGTTAAAGTTCCCGAGGCATTTTCGCGACGGTACAAAAATATGCGGTCCGCCAACAACCTGATTAAGGGCGTCGGAAATATAATCGTCTACTGTTTTTACGTTCTTGTTGGTTGTCTCTTTGGTTGCTTCTGGCTTGTCCGCCGTCGTGCCCTCAAGTGGCGAATGCCGCTTATCTGGGGAGGAGGTATTACGATTCTGCTCTTCCTGACCCGACTCAATCGACTCCCATTGAGTTGGATGCAATACGATACCGCCACGGCACCGGGGAGTTTCATTTCCCAATTGATCCTCAATGCAGTATCGTCATCACTGCTTTTCGGTTTTCTTATAACACTCACGTTCGTAGCCGCCGAGGGATTAACCAGGATGGCGTTTGGTCATCACCCGAGGCTCTGGAAGCTCTGGAACCCTGATGCATCAGGGTCCCGAACGGTGATGAGCCTAACGCTCTTCGGTTACGCCCTCGTTGGTCTGTATTTTGCTTACAACGTAGCTCTGTACGGCTTTGCCTTTGAGTACTTTGGCTGGTGGGCGCCCTCGAATCTCCTGTACGATCCAAATATACTCTCCCACTACGTAATCTGGCTAAAACCCGTTGTAAATGCCCTTCGAGCCGGTTTCTGGGAGGAGTGTCTTTTCAGGGCTATCCCATTGGCCGGGGCGGCTCTCCTTGGACGTCGTTACGGTCGAAGGTCCTGGTGGATTGGGACTGCGCTTATTGTACAGGCCCTGGTCTTCGGTGCGGGCCATGCGTCCTACGCTACTCAACCTTCCTACGCGAGGGTGGTTGAATTATTCTTTTCCTCAATTGGATTGGGCGTCATTTACCTGGGGTATGGTCTGCTTCCGGCCGTCATTGTTCACTTCCTCTACGACTTAATTTTGATGTCGATGCCTATTTTTGTTTCTAGTGCCTCCTTGATCTGGTTAAGTCAGGGAACCGTTCTATTGCTGGGCCTGATACCGCTGATTGTTACCGTTTATGGGCTCCTTAAAAGTGGTGGCCTGCACGAACTCTCCGAGCAATACTTCAATCGATCCTGGAGTGCTTCGGACCAGGGAACAACGTCGACCGAAGCATTTCCGGTACGAAATGGTCTCAGCTGGAATAGAACGTTGTGCATTGTACTGATGGGAGTCCTGGGCTGTGCGGCCTGGGCCGGTTTTGATACCTGGAAGACCTACGAGATCCCTCTGCAACAGACACGTTCACAGGCCATTGATGAAGCTAAATCCCTGCTTGAAGCAAACGGTGAAGAGCCCGGGGAGTGGACGGTGGCAAGTAAAGTTGTTTCGGGACCAAAACTGCCGGATCGCTTCGTCTGGCAGGACGGTGGCCGTGACGCCTACAAGCAACTCATGGGGTCCTACCTGCACGGTCCAAGCTGGGAAGTTCGTTTTATGACGTTTCAGGGAGACGTTGCACGGCGTGCCGAGGAGTATCGGGTTCGCCTGGCACCTGGTTACGGCCTGAGGGAAATACAGCATTACCGGCCCGAAGCAGCAGCCGGTGATAGCTTGACTGAGAGAAAAGCCCGGGTTCTTGCTGATTCCGCCGTCCGAACTAATTACGGTTTAACCCCTGATTCACTCAAGAAAGTCAGTGCTGAGCCTCAGTCCCGTCCGAACCGAAGGGATTGGACGTTTACCTACGGTGTCCCGGAAAAGTATCCATTGGACAGGGGGGAGGCGAGAATAGACGTAACGATCCTTGGGTCCGAAATTACTGACACGAGCCGATACGTTCACGTGCCCGAATCCTGGAGACGACAGCAACGAAGTCAATCAGTGACATTGAAATTAATTTCCACTCTCTCAAGGACGCTAATGTATCTTATCGTGCTGGTGGGAGCCCTGACGGGACTTGTCTACTGGGGGCGCGGTTGGGGTTTTGGTGTGCGTGCGTTCATCGTCGTTTTTGCTGGATTTGTGGTACTGATTGGGCTTGAAACGGCAAATCGATGGCCGTCTATTCTTGCTGATTTTGATACTGCCGAACCGTATTTGAATCAGGTCTTTATGACGATTGCAAGCCGAGCTACTATGCTCCTGCGGGGGGGATTTCTGGCACTTACCGCCGGCCTGATTCATGGACTGGTCGGAAAGAATCGGTCCGGGTCCCGCCTGCGCTCGATTCTTGGGGGACTCGGGATCGGGGTCCTGGCGGCAGGGTTAATGACCCTTTCGAGCCAGCTGGCCCCCTCAATGGCACCGCCCTGGGGAAATTACTCCTCCCTGGAAACGGCACTCCCCATTGCAAATCGAGCAATAACTGGACTTGGTCGATACCTTTATTCCGTTTTGGTAATTTTACTCTTTGCTGTTACCTATCATCGAGTGTCACGGGCCGGTATGAATCATTCCATTAGTTACCTGATTGGTGTCTTATCACTCGGATTTGTCGTTACCGGGGTGGGGGAATTTCGGAGTCTAATGGAATGGGCCCTTCAGGGCTCAATGCTCGGATTCCTTTTTATGGGGCTGGCCCTTTTTGTCTTTCCGTACGATCGTTCGCTTATCCCGACCGGGGTAGCCGGTTACTTCGTGGTAGCGGAAATTCGTCACGTGCTTATGACCAGTCACCCTTACGTGTACACGGGTGCAATACTGTCAATAGTGACCATTGTTTGCCTGGGGGTTTACTGGAATACAGTGCTTCAACGCCGGCAACTGGCGTGAATCCGATTGTTTAAGCTCCACAATTAAGGGTTTGGCGGTCATTCTCCGCTACAACTAGATATTCTACTGAAGATGCTCATTCCATTTCTCAATTTTGTGCTCCTGGTCCTCGAAGAGCGGTTCGGGGTCGTCGTGAATTTCGACGGATTCGATAGCATCGCCCTCGCTGATGGAATCAACGACATCCTGGCCCTCCGTTACCTGTCCGAAGACGGCGTGATCACCGTCGAGGTGAGGGGTAGGCTTGTGAGTGATGAAAAACTGACTGCCGTTGGTATCGGGCCCGGAATTTGCCATGGAAAGGGTACCGGCGGAGTCGTGTTCGAGTTCAGGATGAAATTCGTCGTCGAACTGATAGCCCGGACCGCCTCGACCCGTGCCGTCGGGATCCCCTCCCTGAATCATGAAATCGTCAATAACTCGATGGAACGTTAGGTCATCGTAGAAACCCTGCCGTGCCAGATTGAGGAAATTGGCGGACGTTCTGGGGGCTCTTTCGGCAAAAATAGTTGCTTCAATGTCACCCTTGTTGGTGGTTAAAGTAACGTCGATTGGCTCAACTTCGTCCGTTGAGTCACTCATAATTGAAGTCCTTTCGTTGGAATAGGAATTATTGGTTGCCTTGATGACCACATTGAGGATGAATTCATATCTGACTACTTGCATTCTAGCCTTCGGTAGTTCGGGGGAGAAGCTTCTTCGGGTGGTTCGGTGGTGGAGACTGCAACCAGAGAGTCGGTGACTATTTGCGGCCGAACGGTTTCGCCGAAAAACACTGTAAAGCCGGGAATCGTCGTCACTATTAGTAAAACAAAACACAGACGGATAACGCTAAATGAGACGAGGTGGGAAGTAAGCAGGGCGGTTGTCGGGACAAGCGGGAGATGCCCGTAATAAACCCTGCTTAATCCTCGGAGGAGGTACTGGGAGAGGAGACCATTACAGGACAATCCGCGTGATGAATAACGTAATGGCTGACACTGCCCAGTAACAGTTCGCCAGTGGTCCCACGACCCCGCCGACCCATGAAAATGGCGTCGGCGTCTCGATCTTCGACGGCATTGCAGATTATCTCACCGGGATCCCCGTGGACCATGTTTGTTTCGGTGCGGAGGCCGGCGTCCTCAAGTCGCTCCGCGGCTTTTTGCGTAATATTAAGTGTGGCTTCCGTCAGTTCTTCCTCCAGATTTATAGGGTCAACGACGTCACTGACACTTGCACCGGGGATTTCGGGAACGACGTGGAGGATGATCACCGTATCGTTTTCATCGGCGAAATCAGCAATGACGGACTCAACTCGTTCGGAGTGTTCGGACCCATCGGTTGGATACAGTATGGTCCGGCTCATTACAAATCTCACCTCCCGTGGAGAAAGGTAGTCGGAGTTGAAAACATCCTTATAGCTGAAAAAAACTGTGAAAAAGTTTTAAACGTTACGATACTTGCACTCACGATAATAGATTGATTTAGTACCTTCAATATCCACATGGTGGTTATGGAACATCGCTTTAAGTGAGGGGAGAGCATGGTCAACCGAAAGTACGGTCAGTGGAAGTTATGGACGGCTTGCATTTTTCTATCAGTGTATTCCACAATAACGGTCGATGCCTCAACATTGTCCGCTGCCTTTGCCCAAAACAAGACGTCAGCTGAAACACGGACCGTAATGGTGGAGCTTTTTACTTCGGAAGGATGACACAATTGTCCTCCTGCCGACAGGTTGTTGGCAAAACTGGACAAAAATCCGCCATCCCCGACCGTAGAAATAGTTCCGCTGGCCTGGCACGTTGATTACTGGAATTATCTTGGCTGGGAGGATCCGTACTCGTCGGCCCGTTATTCCAGTCGTCAGCGCCAGTATGCCAGGTGGTTGGAGGCGAGTGTGTATACCCCACAGATGATTGTGAATGGACGGTTGGAATTCACGGGAAGTGACCCGGTAAGGGCCCGGAACACGATTCGGAACCAGGACGTTCACCGTTATAACGTCGATCTGACCTGGACGTCATCAGGCACGCGGAGTGATACCGGACTCCTCGGGATTTCTATTGAGTCCCGCGGAGACAATCCACCAGCGGTACCGATGAGGATTTGTTACGCCCTGACCGAGGATGATCTGGCCAGTTCGGTATCCCGGGGCGAAAATGCCGGTAAGACACTCCACCATGATGCCGTCGTAAGACGTTTTGAGATACTCAAATCCGTTCCCGCCGGTACGGAAAAGATTGAACTTCATAAAAGACCCTCCATTAACCCCGATTGGGAAAGACGCAAGTTAAACATCGTGGTCTTTCTTCAGAATGTGGAGACCGGGACTATTCTGGGAGTGAATCAACGGTCTCTCCATCCCTGAAACAATGAATTTCTTTCCGACTGAGGACCGGCCACTGGCCGAATTCCTGTTGCTCGTAACGGTTTTTAGCACAGGGGTTCTCTATGCCTCCACTGTTGGAGGACCCCTGGTACTCTCCCCCCTTTATCTCCCCTTCTGTCTGCTCCTCCTGGGATTAATGGTCCTACTTTTTGACTTCACCATCCGTTTTGTCACTGAAACGACCGGAAACCGTTCCAGACTGATTCTACCGGGATTGTTTTGGCTGGTAGTGGTCGGCCGGTGGGTTCTTCCCGGCCATTCTCCACCACTGATAGTGATTCTGTATTCCGGTCTCATGGTGACAACCGCCTTCGTATTCGCTGAACCAAACCGTGACAAGGATTTGATGCGAGGCTGGATTCCAGTACTCAGCATTTTTGTTCTGAGTCCACAGACAGAGATTGTTGGCCTAATGGAGACCACAGAAGGAAAGGTGCTGGTTCAATTCATCTTCGGTCTGACGGGCTCGGTAATCCTCGGTTACGTCATGTCGCTCTTTCTTCAGGTCTGGGTTCGCTGTAGTGACTTTATTGACCGTCACCGGAAGGCTACCGGGGGGGTTGCGCTAACCATATTTGTGGTCGCCGGGGGTCTATGGACTGTCAGCTGGAAGACGCCCCTGCTTGAGGCTGGGCGATACGATTTTCAAACACGGTTTAAAGGTTCCATTCCCTCTTTTGATCGGGCTGGATCCGACCAATGTGATCGGCTTCCCGGCATAATTCTTATTTCCGTTGATACACTTCGCTGGGATATGGTTCCCCCCCGAGCGGAGACTGTTAAGGCCCCGACCCTGAAGCAGTTAAAGACCGAAAGCATTCGTTTTACGAGAACATTTGCAAGTTCCGGCTGGACATTACCCTCCCACGCAAGCCTCTTTACGGGTCTTTCTCCGGTGGAACACGGGGCTGTTTTACCAGAAAACTACATTTACAAAGAGGTTCCACTTTTTTCCCAGGTCTTAAAGAAGCTTGGCTACCGAACCGCGGCTTTCACGGAGGCCGGTTACGTCAGTCGAGTTTACGGCTTCCAGCGGGGATTCGACACGTACTGGGAGCAAGTCGTTCCTTTTGCTCCGAATTTTTTCGAGGATAACCTGCCGGGAGCTTTGACTTCCGTGGCCAGAATCAAACAGCGTATTCTGGGAAACCAACTCGAAATTAATCGGAGGCGGAGTCCTGATCTGAGGTATTTTTCGAGAACGTTAGAAGCGGCCAAAAAATGGTTCTTACACAATCCAGAAGAGCCACGGTTTGTTTTTTTACACACTTATCAAGTTCATGACTTCAAGAAACCCTATCCGCGAAGTTACCGACGTCTGAAAAATAATTTTCCCGATCTGGCAGCCGCCCTAAAGGGTTCCACGGATACGTCCAGGGTTGAAAAGCGTCGCCTGAGACGTTCGGTCTGGAAGGATTTTATAGAGGGGGAGCGTCGTAAAGCATCATCGTCCCTGCGGCTGGAGACACTACCCTCCGAGGTCCGGTCGTGGTTGCGGGCCAGACTTGGTATCTACACCAGAGGGGAGTTAGAGCACCTCAAGAACGTCCTGCGGAACCTTAAACAGGATCGCTGGCGATCCATTCTTGAACGTTCGGTGGATGAACAAATTAACTACTTTCGTACTTTGCTCGATAAAGAACTCAACGACAATCTACAGTCCCGCCACCAACGGGCTCTGCAGAAACTTTACGAGTACGAAGTCGAGCGGGTGGACCGGCGGCTTGGACAGTTTTTTGATTGGCTTAAGGCACAGGGGGAGTACGAGGACAAGCTAATTGTTTTTGTCTCGGACCATGGCGAAGGTTTACGGAACAGGGAGGGTTTCAACGGACACACCGGACGGCTCCACGAGGTTCTGACACGGGTACCGCTCTGGATCAGATTACCGGGCGAATCACCACCTTCCCGTTCGATCAGTGATCTCGTTCAACTGAAGGACGTTTTTCCCATGGTGTTTCGGCATCTTGGACTGAAAGCTTCCGGGGGATCGGCCATCCCTCAAGTCGAGCGGACCTGGAAGCGGACAGGGCAGTTCCCGATCCCCGATCGGAGCTCCGTCCACAGTTCCGTAGCGTGGAAAATTCGAAAAGACCGAATTCTCAGCCAGCCTAATGAGTCTCTTCTTGCCGTTCGGGGAAATAACTTTAAGGTAGAATCCGGAAGCCGTTCGGAAAGCGTCCGTTACGTCTCGATGAACAATGATTCGCTTGGTCAAAACTCACTGGTGCCATCGGATGTTCCGGGGGAGAAGCGACGCCAATTAAGGGACTTGCTGAGTCAGTACCGGAAGCTCTACGAGCAGTTTCCCAACCCCTTCGGCCGGAGTGAATCCGCGTCCGACCAGAAAATCCAATCAAAGCTTGAGGGACTGGGTTACTTTTAAGACTTACGTTCGGATCGGTCCGGGGGTTCTATCTAGGTGTATTGGGTTCGACGTTTTGTAAGTCTATACCCGGTATACGTATCCCCCAGATAAGACAACCGAAAACGGTCCCTAGTTAACGTACCCCAGGCCGCGCAATTTTTCCCGGGTAGCTTGATCAACGGTGGAGCTACCGGTCGGGGACTCCTGGTTTAGGGAATTCAGCAAACGACGGATAGTTGATCCGTAAGGTTTCCAGCGTTTTGGCGAATCCACTATCAGGTTCTTCGTCTGGTAGAAATCCGACTGCTGATCGTAAAATTCGTCCCGAAGGGCCGTATTGTAAATGTACGACGAAGTATCACCGACAAGGGCGAACTGTCGTCCGGGCCAGCGGATTCTTCGCCAGCGGTATTCGTCGTGAAGCGGATACATAAGGGGCGGAACCGTTAGTTCACGCCAGCGCCACTTTAGCCAGGCAAATACTGAGGTCATGTCGTTGGAGTAGGGACGCCGAGCGGCAAACGCATAGTTGAATTGATCGTCGAATGATTGGTGAAGTAGACCCTGTATAGGGGTGCTGTGTAGTGATATCGTATCGGATTTTACGCTCGAGTAAGGTACGCCTGCTTCTCGACTGATGGTAGTGAACAGGTCGTTGAGTTCTACTACTGATTCAACGGTCCGATCCCAGTGTTTGCGGGGATGATGGATAATCAGTGGTACACGGATCTGTTCGTTGTAAACGTATTTGGTGTGACCCCACCAGTTGTGATTGCCAAGACCCTCACCATGGTCGCTCGTGATAATCGTAAGGCGGTCACTGGACCACTTCCCCTGTAGTGACTCAAAAAATTCTTCCAGTTGAGAATCAACGTATCGTATTTCACCGTCGTAGAGTCGGTAGGCACTGATGTAAGGATCCTGGTTTGGATGATCGGGTCTGGGTCCACTCCAGAGGTCGAAGTGGTGGTTTTCCTTAATGAACCCCATCCAATCATGCCGCCGTTCATCGTCCTGGTACCGTAGTGGATCGTGAGTTTCAGGTCGGTAAGCGTAAGGGTAATGGGGATCAAATAAGTGAATCCAGACGAATTGTTTTTCGCTTTGACCGCTGGACTGGATCCACTTCCCGGCACGCTCGAGCGTTCGTCCGGCCGATCGATAGTGAAGGTTGTAGGTCGTATCACTGTCCGGTAAGGAGAAATACTGTTCCTCCTTAGTAGGTTCGTTAAACGTTTTAAACCCCTGGTCAAGGTCCGTTGGCTTAAAATGCCTGTTTGTACTGACGAAACCGGCTGTTGTATATCCTTCCTGAGAGAGGTGCTCCGCGAGAGTTTGATGCTGGCTGTTGAGTTTATGGTGGTTTGTCTCAACCCCGGTCTGCATAGGATAAAGGCCCGTCATAATACTGCTGTGTGAAGGAACTGTCGTCGAGGATGGGGCATAGGCGTTTGTAAACACGATGCCATCACGAGTCAGTGAGTCCAGAAAAGGGCTGGTGTTTTTTGGGTAACCGTAGGATGACAGGTGATCGGCCCTGAGCGTATCGATTGTTATTAAAAGTATCTTCTCAGGGGGGCTGTTCAGGAACGAATGGGCCCGGTAATTTGATTTGTTCAGGGACTTCAGGAGACCGGAACCGTTGATGGCTTTCTCGTTACCAGGAAGCCAGGAGCCATCCGTGGAATGTGTATCGTGGGGTAACCGTCCCCTCCAGAGGTAACTCCCGAGTGAAACAAGACCAATGATTAAGACTACAACGCCAAAAACCCTGAGTGGCCACCTGGAGGTCCTGGGGAGGGGCCCGTTGGAGTCATTTTGGGAATTCCTGAACGAATGATCCTCTTCGATTGAAATCATCCTTTTCGGAGAACTCGCCTATCGTAGCAGAAACAGAACCTTGAGAAGTACGCAAGTTTATACCATTTAAACGAGATGTTTTAAAACCTCGGAGAGCCCGGTGCTATTATTTAGGAAACCTTCGGAAGCATCGGTCCCATGCTGTTTTTTACCATGTCTGTATAGACTGAAAAGGTCCAGGACCTTTTCAAATCAGGCGTTTTACAATGTTCTAAAAGGCTTGAAAGGGGGACGTCCGGTATAATTCTCAGGATTGCGGCCAGGTCATTTGATTTAACATTTGTATAGCTGGCAAACGATAATTCTCATTTCAGAGGACAAAGCAGATCTCGTTCAGTTGAAAAAACTGAGTGAAACGATTGGATACATTATTTGAGGGATTTTTTCGAGACGATAAACGTCTTTTAAAGTTAACTGATGGTCAGGGACTCTTTCATACTGAACTAAGTGCGTCGAATATGACAGGCTCCATCCAGTAAGGTTTTCCACATTTTGTCCACATTCAATGATTAATTTACATCGGATGACGCTGGATTTAAGCTACGGTCCCTGGCGGGATCGACCCTTGTAACGGAACAACACCTGGTAGTTTATTGAGTTTGAAGGGTGAAATTACTGCCATTCGTTGGTGATTCGAGTCCCATGAACAGTGTGACGAAACGATGAATTTGCTGGCAGTCGTTGCCCATCCGGACGATGCTTCAATTTTCTGCGGGGGAACCCTCGCAAAACACGCTAATCGAGGCGACGAGGTACAAATTCTTTACATGACCCGCGGCGAATACGGCGGAGGGGCGGACCTATCGGAAGAGGAAATTGCCACGCGGCGAGAACAGGAAGCCCGGGAGGCCGCCCAGGTTCTGGGGGCTTCAGTTTCGTTTATGGAGTTTAAAGACGGCCGTATGCAGTATTCGCTGGAAAATCGTCGGCTTCTCATGGATGAAATCCGAGAAGTTCGGCCCGATCTTCTCCTGACACACAATGAGGAAGACCCCCATCCGGATCATCGCGTGACTTCCCGGCTTCTAAGTGATGCTTACTACCAGGCGTCGCTGCCGAGAGTCGAATCGGACCACGAAGTCTGGGATCCCGAGAATGTTTTTTACTTCGGACGACCGAGTACCGAATTTTACCCCGATTTGTACGTGGACGTTAGCGAGGTACAGGACGTGAAGGAAAAGGCAGTGCGTCAACACAAATCACAACTTGCGTTCCTGGAGGATCACGAGGGTATTGATAGCACGTTTGATGATCTCATTGATGATGTGCGGGTTGAATCCCGAGTCTACGGACGACGCTCGGGCGTTCAGTACGCCGAGGGATTTACTTCCCTGAAGGGGACGGCCCGGGATTTCCTTGGCTGACGGCAACGAGCGCACCACGATCTTCGGGACGAGTTATTTTGGTGTCCGGGATCCCGAACACGTTTGCCGGGACCTAGATCGATTTGCCAAATCAGGACTGGGCGGAATACTCCATACTTTCAGCGAGAGAGACCAACGGTACTACGGCGGAACTATGGCGGATGTCGTGGAGGCAAGTCGCGACCGTAATTTTACCGTTTTCGTCAATCCCTGGGGGGTTGGCCGTGTTTTCGGGGGTGAGGCACTGTCCGAATTTACCAGTCGGTTTCCCGATTCCTGCCAGCTGCTATCCAACGAGCGGAGGGCACCAGCCGCCTGCTTTAACGCACCGGCATTTCGTGACTTCATGGCTGGATGGATTGAGGATGCAGTAGCAACCGGCGCCGATTATATTTTCTGGGATGAACCGCACTGGTATACCCCGGAGTGGAGAGGGGATAACTCCACTGAAGACGCATGGACCTGCCGCTGTGATTTTTGCAGAGAGGAATACAGGATGGCTCACGGTGAACCGTTGCCGGAGGAACTCAACGACCGGGTGCTTGAGTTTCGGTCGGCGGTGCTGATTGATTTTTTGAATGAGATGACCCGTCGGACGACTGAGGCTGGAGCCGGCAACTTCCTCTGCGTTCAACCTGGTTCCGACCTGGCCCGGTCACTTAATCAGGAGGAATTGCCTTCGATCTCGAACCTTGACGGACTGGCCGTTACTCCTTTCTGGGAGTTGCACGGAGAACCAGTGGATCTATTCGTCAAGACGTGGAGTGACCGTATTACCAGCGCAGCCGCTGCAGCTGACTTAAAGAGTCAAATATGGATTCAGGGGTTTCACGGTAATCAATCAGGGTTTTCCGAACAGGTGAACAAAGCCACGGAGGCGGCACTTTCCTTTGAGCCCGACCATGTATTTTTGTGGGGGTGGGACGCCTGTCGAGTGATGTCCTCTCTGTCTCCCGACGATCCGGCTGAGGTCTGGAGAGCGTTTCTGTCCGGCGTTACTTAGGAACAGTTATCATTCCTGACGGTTTCAATATCAATGAAGAAGCCCAAAAGGGGATTAATCAAACAAGGTTACCGGGCTATTTAGGGCTCCACGAGGAGGAATAACGGTTTTTACTGGATGTCGGATTTTATATCTGCTATACTCACGAAAGTTTTATTCTGTGCACTTAGATTTTTTAAATTTGACCAAAATTTCCTCGTGTAACTTCAGGATGGCTAACAATGGATTTAGAAGTGACCTCCGTTAAAATTGATCGCGCCGAGGATTCCTCCGAACGGCTATATGCCTATGCCTCCGTGGTACTCAATGAGGAATTTGTTGTCCACAATTTACGTCTGGTGGAAGCTGATTCCGGTAAAATTATCTCGATGCCGAATGAACGGTCGAACGGAGAATTCCGGGACGTGGCCCACCCAATAACGAGCGAGTGTCGTCAGCGAATTCTAAAAGCTGTCGTTGAGGAGTACAACAAGCAGGTTGAGCAGGGGGATAAGATTAAACTCAACGATTGATCGCATGTATTTTCTGGTAAGTTTAATTTACGAGTCCGGTTAATCCGAGACTACACGCCATAAAACATTGCTAACACTTTCCTTCCGAAATTTAGTTTTTTTCGAACCCCTTCCATACTGTAATTGGCTAAGACTGTACAGAGGTAAATGGCACGAAATGCAGGCGATTTCACTTTTTGCGGATCATTTCTGAAGGCAACACACCCGGAGGCTAAACTCGAGGTGAAGGGCTTGAGTTTGACGGCACCAGTCGCTATTCTGAGCGTTTAACGAACTCCCCAATTTCATCGAAAGGAACTTATCATGAATTTATCAGGTCCCCTCAATCAGATTAACGACTGGGTTAAGGAAGGTTTGAAAAAGGTCGGCCGGCTTATCGGTCGGGAAGCAGTCGTGGTTGGGAAGGACTGGTTGCAGGATCGGTGGAATCGAGTCTTCATGAGCAAGAACTTGCTCGTACTCGGTCCTAAAGGTAGCGGCAAAACGTCCCTCATTATGTATCTCTTAAGTGGTCAGCCCTTTGAAATTGACGATGGTCACAAGCGCCCACCAAATCCCACGGCAACGGCCGCCGTTATAAATGAAAAGTGCAAGCTCCAGCATGCTAACTGGCAGACCCTCCGAAAGGACGTTCCGGGGGATCCCGATCTTCGTGAAACCTGGAAACGGGCGATCGACGAGGTCAATCCCCGTGGCATTATTTACATGATCGATGGCCGGGCTGATGAGGATGAACTCCTCGAACAGACCGAGGCCATCCGGGATAATGTCCTGTCGAACTACGAAAATTCTCTCCGTAATCTTTCGACTCTTCACGTTTTCCTTAATTTTGCCGACTGCTGGGCTGATTCCTCCGAGACGGTACGGGCCAAAAAGAACCTCGTGGACCGGGTCCTGGAAAAGCACGTTGTTAACGATTCGTTTTACCAGAATATACGAACTGATGTTGCACCGACACAGCTTTCGCCGGAGAAATACAGCTGGAGTGAAACTCAGCGGGCCCTGTACAAGTTTGGAGCGGACCTGGTTAATTGATAGCCGAAGAAACGTCCCCTTCCACCTCGGAATTCAAACTTCTGGAGGAGGTCGTCAGGGACGACGCCGCCTGCCGGGTTGATTTCGATCGGGATGACACTGATAGTTTCAGCCTGAGCACTGAATTCTTCAATCGAACCCACGGCCTCGAAGACGGACTTTCGAAAACCGATGTATTACCGCTGCTGCCCTCCGGTAGTGTCTGGAACCGTATTAAAGGATGGCGGAGTTTTGTCGGTATCCCCTATCAGTTCGGCGATCGGCTCTGGTTGGTTCTGGGCCTGATGAAGGTGCGTGAGCACAAAACCCGCGGAGCGTTCCCGGTGGCGAGTTACTATTTCCTTGATTTCGATTCCGCCCCGCTGGATGACATTTTAAACCGTATTGTGCGTAACCTGAAACCTACGGATCAGGGACAAAACAGTGACAAGCCGGCTTACGGAGCCGTGCTCGGGGACGCCCGGCAGCCCGAAAACCACACGGAAACTGAACTCTGGATCTTGCGCCGGGCAAAAGCAGCCTATGCCAGGGACCAGAGGCTACTTTTTCGGACGGCCGTGTTGTCGGAGGAAGAGATCCCCTCGAAGTCTTATTTTGATTTTTTTACCCCTAACAGTTCCCTCGATGAATCGCCTATCAACTTCCGTCGGTCACTTTATTCAACGATACCTGAGATTTACAAGCAATTCAGCTGGCAATCAAAACTCAAGGTGTTTTTGGAACTTGATCTATCCTTCGAGTTATCGTCCTGATGATGACGATATAGCAGGTGTATTAGGCCGGGGGAAGACGCCATCGGGGGGGTTGGTACAATTGATTTGTTCAAAAGCGTAGATGTATTACTATTAAACGCATGACAAAATGTAATTCAAGTTGCTTTGGTCTGGTGAATTATTAGAATCAGACTGGAGCAAACCTATAACTGGAACTTGACGATATGAATCCTACCGATCAACCGGAGTCTATCGATCGCTCACATTCGTCGGACGAATCTCTTCCCTCGGTTGCCTTTCTGAATTCCCTGGATACCATCACGTTAGTTCTCAATGAAGAGGGCCTTATAGTAGCTTTGAATGATGCCTGCCGGTTTCACTTCAAAAAATTAGATTCTATCGACGTGAAATCGCCTCGGAACCACCAGTACCAGGAATTGCTGTCATCCCTGATTTTAGAGAACGAAAAACCGGTCATTGATGGAGTAGAGGATGTTCTGGAAGATAGCAAATCGGAGTTCTCGACAAGTTATAGAACAGTCATTGCCGGTGAAAAACGCGAGTACCGGTTACACTGTCAATCGTTTCGTAATGGCGAAAAACCTTTGGTGACGGTCGTCCATCGACGGCTTGAAAGCCTTGACGATCCTTCCCCAACCGAAATTCCGAAAACGACCCTGAGTGCCCGGGCTATCAAAGAGATGGAAAAAAATCAGGTTCAGTTTGAGCCAGGCGGACTGGCCGGTCCCGAATCGTCCGATTCACCTAACGGGGATAGTGATGATTCCAACAAACAATCCAGTGAGTTCACCTACCGGCAGGAGCTCATAGAACTGCTGAAGGAATTGCAGAAGTCGACCCGGAAATTCGTGCAGGCCGAAACGATCGATCAAGTTACGGAGACTGGGATGGATATATTCGATGAGTACTTTGACTATTCCACCGCGGGGTTCCGGTTGTTCAAGGACGGAAAATTGGTCATGATAACTGACCGAAAGAACGACGAACGCCTCGAGGGTAGAGTACCTCCTGATTACGACGTCGGGGAAGGATTTGTCGGGAAAGCGTTCGAGGAGGGGGAACCTCGAGTTTATTCGGATCTGCAGGAAGCATCTGAGGGTACGCCCTTTAATTACTCTCCTATGGAAAGTGCACTTCTGTTACCAGTGGGACCCTTCGGCATTGTGGGAATTGCCTCGGATCAACCCGATGCTTTCGATGAGTTTGACGTGGAATTAGGGCGGCATTTGACGGCTGATTTCGAGGCGGCTCTGATACAGGCCGAACGAGAACAGACGCTTCGTCGCCGGGAGCGGGAGCTCCGCGAGACATCCATCGGCGAGAATTACCTGCGCACCATCCTGGATACTCTTCCCGCAGGGGTTTTGATTACTGACACCGATGGGGAAATCAAGAAAGTCAATAAAGCACTCGAGCGCATGG
>JBDGPI010000040.1:23684-26536 GCA_042219765.1 Salsurabacterium abyssinicum (SeqCode) | reverse complement strand
GGAGGAGCTTGCCGGACACAACGTGTCGGTGGTTTTTCAAGCTGAGGAGGGGGTTCTCGACGAACGCATACAAAGACTTATTTCAATGAAGTCTCCGATGTTCGAGGAGGCGACGTTCAGGACCAGAAACGGCGATCTTATTCCGGTCCTTCTGACGGGGGATGATCTCGGACGGACGTTTAGTGGCAGCAATGAAATCGTCATGGCCGGAATCGACATAACGGAACTCAAGTTGAAAAACCAGAAGTTGCGTGACAGCACCCGCCGCCTGTCCCTTGCACTTAACGCCGCTCAGGCAGGAGTGTGGGAAATTGACCTGGAAAGCGAGGAGCAATTCTGGGACGATAACATGGCTAGTCTGATCGATCTTGACCCGGAGGAGTTCGACAATAGTTATCAACATTTCGAGCAGTTTATACAACCGACCTACAAGAAAAACCTCGAGGAGAAGATTTTGAAGGCAGTGGACGATTCCGGGGTCTTTGAGGAAGAATTCCAGGTAAAAACCGCCGAGGGTCGAACCCGCTGGTTGATGAGTCGGGGAGAGGTCGTTGCGGACGAATCCGGGTCCCCCCGAAGTATCCTGGGGGTGACCCTTGATGTCACTGAACGCAGGCAGACCCAGGAAGCCCTCGAGGAAGCACTCAGCGAGAAAGACACGCTTCTTCGGGAAATCCATCATCGGGTAAAAAATAATATGCAGGTTGTCGAAAGCCTCCTCTCAATGCAACGTCGAAACCTTGATCGTCCCGGGGTTAACCAGGCTTTTGAGGAAACTATTCGCAGGGTTCAAACAATGGCTATCGTTCACGAAAACCTCTATCAGTCCGGGAACTTCAGTTCGGTTAACCTGAACAAATACCTCCGGAACCTCTGTAACAATATTTTGGCTGCCCACGGATACGACGAACGAATCAATATCGATTTAAACCTTGTCGATTACGAATTGAGTCTGGATCAAAGCGTCGCCTGTGGATTAATTGTCAATGAATTGTTGATGAATTGTTTGGAACATGGATTCAAGGAGAACGAGGATGGTAGCATCATGGTTGAACTGTTCGCTTCGGAGACTGGGTCCCTGTCACTGACGGTCAGTGACAATGGTTGCGGACTCGATGAGGATTTTAACTGGGAACAGTCACGATCGACGGGCCTGGAGATCGTTCATTCCCTTGCCGAGTACGAGCTGGATGGCTCCGTAACCTATGAAGAATCCGAGGGAGTTTCGGTTACCGTTAATTTCGATCCGGATTGATGCTTTAATAATCCGGGTTCTTTCCTGCTAGGGAGACCTGTTCCGATCCAATCTCAGCACAGGAAAATAAGAAGGCCTTAAACTACCGTGGAGCCGGTAAGACTGACTCAGGGGATTTCTCCGTTCTTCACTTTTAAAATTTTCACAATCGGTATATCCAACCACTTAATCCCGTTATCCGGGCAAGAATCTTTCGAAAATCAAACTTATGGTTAAGATCTAAGGATTCTTATGAAACTGATCTGTCTACCCAACGGAGGATGAATCTACATGTCAACTCAATCCGACGAACCAGATGAACTGGAGGATGCACAACGTGACGATTCCCCGGACACCAATAAGGTCAATCAGGATGACGATACGTCCGCAGCGGGAACCGACGATGGGATAAACGGAAGTAAAACTCCCGCAGGTGACACCGGCGCTTCGGACGTTTCCGGTGATCCGACGGCAACGGATTACTGGTTGCTTTCGGGCCTGCGAACTCCTTTCTGCAAAGTTGATGGTGGAATCGCCGACCGTAACGCAATTGAACTCAGCATTCCGGTTGTGCAGGAAATGGTGCAACAGGTCCAGGACGGCCCCGATGCCGCCGTCTGGGGAGAAGTTGCTCCAATCTTAAAATACAGCAACATTGCACGAGAAATCTGGATCGACGCCGGCCTCGATCAGAGCATACCGTCCATTTCAACTCAGATGGCCTGTGCGACAAGCATGGCGGCCGTATTCGACGCGACTGGATTGCTTTCGGGGGATCGATCGGTTGCCCTCTGCGGTGGCGTCGAGTCGATGAGTAACATACAAGTTGGAATGTCAACTGAATTTTCTAACTGGCTGCGTCGATTAACCCAGAGTTCGGGCACCGGCGAAATGCTTGCGACCCTGGCATCACCACGCTTACCGAAATTGGATATTCCAGGGGTTGAAAACCGGTCGACCGGTATGAGCATGGGAGAACACTGCGAAGAAATGGTCAAAGAATGGGATATTTCCCGTGAACGCCAGGATGAAATTGCCCTGGCCAGCCATGAGAATGCTGTCGATGGCCAGGAGAACGGCTTCTTTGACGATCTCGTAATGGAGGTCGACGGCGTCGAGACGGATGCTTTCCCCCGTCCCAGTACGACCATGGATGCCCTGTCCGGACTTCCGGCAGTGTTTGATTCCGACGAGGGGACAATTTCACCCGGTAACTCTTCACCGCTTACGGACGGTGCCGCCGGTGTCTGGTTATCAACCGAGGACGGACTGGATCGGTTCGATGACTCACGACCCAGAGTGAAACTCGTGGACTGGGAAATAGCCGGAGTCGATATTTTCGAGGAAGGGCTGTTAATGGCTCCAGCCTACGCCATTCCACGACTTCTCGATCGTCATGACATGAAGTACGATGACATTGATATCTGGGAGATTCACGAGGCCTTTGCCGCACAGATTGCCTGCCACATCGACGCCCTGGAATCCGACTCCTTCCTGGAGAACAAGGTGGGCATTGAACCGACCTTCGGAGACTTTCCGAGGGACCGGATGAACCCCAACGGCGGCAGCGTGGCCCTCGGTCATCCCTTTGGTGCAACCGGTGCCAGAATCCTCAGTC
>JBDGPI010000040.1:0-23674 GCA_042219765.1 Salsurabacterium abyssinicum (SeqCode) | reverse complement strand
GACGAGGAACCTGGGACAAAATGTGTCGTCAGCATCTGTGCCAACGGAGGACTCGGAACGGTCGGTCTCCTCGAATCCGCCTAAAAACTCCCCCGAGCCGGCGCCCTGCACGGGTAAGGTAAAAACGCTTTCGTCTGAGTAGCGGATTACTACTCCATCCCTGCTGTATCAACTGGGTCCAGGGCAAACCGAGGGGAATGGTCTCACGTCATCCCGCTGTAGTATCCGGTTAACGACCGGTGTTCATTCAAATATAACCGGAGAATTCTCTCCACAACCTCCATACCTATCAAGAATTACGGCCTAGAGCGACTCTAAACAGGCTGACCCATTCCCCCTGAATCAAGATCCACTACTTCCACCATCAAAGTCACTCTACCCAGAACTCAACCCCGAGAGGTTAACCAACAACGTAATACAAGCCGACCGTGAAACATCTCAAAATATTTTGAGACGTTTCACTTTTTGCTTCGGAGGCGGCTAAGATCCCGATTGAGGTTGTTTATTTGGTCCCGGAGCTGTTGTCGGGTCGAATTAGGGGACGTTAAACCAGGGTGGTCGAGGTAACTGACCCAGAGTTGAAGATTCTTTTTGAGGCGTTGTTTTTTGGTTTCCTGAATTTTTCGGTTAATTTTCTCCGGCTCCTGAGGCGCACCCGATTTGAGTTTTCGATCCGGGTCGGTTTGGTCGGAACTAATCCTCTCGAGAATAGATTTGTGATCCACTGACGGTAAGGGGTCACGAATTGAATAGCGGTGATTGCGACCCTCTATTTCGTAGTCAATAAAACCGAGGTCCCTTAAATCGGACATTTGAGAGGTGATATTGGAACGCGTTATACCCAAGCTATCCGATAGTTCACTGGGGGTTTGGTCACGACGGTCCAGCGCCGAGAGGATTTTGTATTTGGTGGGTTGGCCGGCGTGTCGAAATAATGCAGCCAGCGGAATTTTCTCGGGATCGATATTTGAGGAACTCAATGAAATCACCTCCACATTTTAAAAAACACTGATGAATAGTCTACCTTTTTAGTCATATAAGACATGTTCAGACATCTCAAAATATTCTGAGATGTTCTGTGTTCTTCGACGGTGACCTTGATTGCGGATGGTTTGTGGTGATTTTATTGGGAGTGGGGTGTGTGGGGGGGGATGATTTGTGATTTTGAGGTTATTCAGTTGAATATTTCCGGGTGGTTGTTTGTTTATACACTCGAGGAAAGATCGTTCACTAACCAGATTTAAACAGTAGGGAGGGTTTTTTGATGTCCGACGCTGTGGTTGTGGTAAGTGAAGAAGGGTACTGGGGTGAAGAGTGTGTTGAACCGTTACGGACGCTCGTTGAGGCCGACTACGATTGTACGGTGGCCACTCCTACCGGCGGCAAACCCGTAATCGACGAACGGTCCGTTGACCCTGATCAAGTTGGTAAAGAACTTGCTGACCGTGTCCAGGAGGCCCATCAGTCCGACGTTCACCTGAATAATCCCACCGCCCTGGCCGAAATCAATCCCGAGTATTTCGACCTGGCGGTTTTCCCCGGTGGTCATGGAACAGTCTGGGACATCAACACTGACCGACATGCTCGCGAACTACTGCAGCACATGGTCGAGACCAGTGACAAGAAAGCGGTGGTTATCTGTCACGCCGTCGGTATTCTGGCTTTCACTCGTGGCGAGGACGGTAGTTTCCTGGTTGAGGGACGTTCCGTCACGGGGTTTCCGAACGCCTGGGAAGAGGGGATAGTCGACGAGCGGGATTTACTGCCGGACGGTCGGAAATTGCCCTACTGGGTCGAGGATGAAGTGAAAGCGGCCGGAGGCAAATGGGACGCCGAACTCGGACAGGATGAAAGCGTAACCGTTGACGGGGACCTCATTACCGTTCGTGGCCCAGCCTCCAGTCAAAAAGGAGCTGAAATCTTACTCCAGGAGCTTGAATAACCACTGCACTTATCCACGGACGATAATTTTTTAACGACTCGTGATTAGGCTATCGGGGGATTCATGATCCAGTTTACTTTCATCAGGTGAATCATTTTGCCTAATTTCATTTACGGGGCCGGTACGAATAATTGACCAAACGCTAATATCTCCGTGTATCTTTTCTTTTCCCACCTGATATTTCATACTAGGACTGCATCTTGACTTGACATCTTGACTGGCTCGAGGATTTATTTCTATGGGGACTCCTTTCTCCGGCGATTCCCTCCATAACCGTCTGACCGTATTTCTTTCCCTATTTTTCCTCGTTTATTCTTACTCAAAATCACTTTCGAGAAGCCGAATTGTTGCCGATGTACTGGCGTTGACTTTGGTTCCTATCCCTGATGATAAAAGATTAATACTGGATTATTTCTCGAGAAGTTTGCCTATCCAGAAGCCACCTTTTTTAAATCATGGTACAAAAAGTCCTGGTTTCTCCGGTTCATTGCCGTCCGAATTATTTTACTGCTTCAAATGTGTTTCCAATGATTCGACGTTTAATTCACGTTCGAAGTATCAACCCGTGGCTGGATTCTTTTGACCAGACTAAAGTTCGCGGTAAAGTCCAGTATTTTCCCGGCTCTAGTTCTTCCTTTGCTAATAGTCTTTGCAGGGGTTCTTCCGAGGAATGTTTTAGCGGCTGAAATACATCTTGAAACCTTTGAGTCCGGAGGTGGTTACACCGTCTCCGACACGGATGAGTTTACGGACGGAGGGCAGGACTACTGGTGCCGGTTGAAAATTAATAGCAGCAACCCGGATTGCTACGACGTCAACGGCAGCAACATCGGAGACATCGATGGTATCTCGGCGACGGACTTCAACAACATCCAGGGGGATTTTGCTTTCGGCGGTGAGGACCTCGACGGGGAAGGGGCGTCGCTCCCGATTGGGTTTGAGATTACCAACATCGATATATCCGGTAAGTCCAACCTCAAGCTGTCGGCACTCAGTGCAACCAACAGTCCCGTCGACTGGGACAGCCCCGAGTTCATGAAAATTCAGTACGAGGTCGACAGCAGCGGTAGCTGGACGGATGCGCTCTGTTACGCCGACGATGGCTCAAAAGCCGCTCTCGATACGGACTGTGACGGTGTTGGTGACGGACGAACGCTGTCGGATACCTTTACCGCGGACACCGTTAGTATTGATTCGACGGGGGACAGCATTAATTTCCGGGTCGAGTATTCCTTTGACGCCGGCAGTGAACGGGGATTCCTCGACGATATTCGACTTACCGGTGATCAATCGGGGGACGACGGAACCTTTAAACTTTCACCGGGGAATGACGTTGCCGTGGACGGTCGACAGACCTGGACCTTAACGTACGAGGCCGGTAATTCCAGCTGGGACAGCGGAACTCTTCAATTTGATGTACCGGACGAGTGGGGAAACCCACAGATTACTCAGGGATCCCAGCCAAATTTTACGACTGTCAGTATCACGAATGGGACTATCGCGGACTCACGGGTCCTCAGCGGAGACACAATTGAACTTGACGTTGAATCCATGACCACCAACGGCCAGGTTGACGTCAAGTACGGTGATTCATCAAGAAGTCAAAAAGGTTACACCCAGGTGCCCTCCGTGACCGGGCCCTATACCGTCACGGCCCTCGCGGATACCGATGGCAGTAACCCCGCCCGATTGCAGTTCCCCGACGAGACGCTGAACGTGGTTAACCCGGATAACAGTGGAATTGTTCCCGGATCCAACCCCGAGAGTTTTATAGGGGTAGACTACGATATTGAAATAAGCATTACCGGCGGTGGGAACAACTTATACGGAGCAGTGGTAGAGGCTCAAATACGGGGAGGTAACGGTTCCGATTCACATCTCTCGAGGGTGGAATCGGAGGATTACCTCTCCGGTGGTGGAAAGGTAATTGACACAGGCCTGACCCGGTCGGACGGAGCCGTGGAGTTTAACTTTACGACCGCCACCCAGATAGAAACGGACGTAGTTGATTTCAAGGAACAATCGGCGGGATTGAGCCTTGAACACCGGGATGCGCTGAGAAATCCGTTCCCCGTCATATCAGAGGTGGGGTGGGATAGTACGGAGGAATATTTTGAACTCTACAATCCCACCCTAAACACAGTTGACCTGTCCGGATGGTGGGTTAGTAACGCTGCCGGCAACACCGAAATTGATACTTCAGTTTTCAATAATTTGGGATCCATTGGACCGCACCGGTATCTCGTCATTGAGCGCTCCGAGGACGCCGTCGAAGGTCAATCAGACGAAGTGTACAGTTCGATGTCGCTGGCGGATGCGGGAGAAACGCTTTTCCTCAGGAATAGTTCCAATGTTCAGGTCGACGAGCATTCGGCAGGGGGAGGGTGGCATGCCGGAATCGACGGTCAGCACGTTTCCATGGAACGTGAATTTGCCGTCCAGACCGGTGAACTCGAACGCTCCTGGTCGAACGCGGATTCCACGGCCATTTATGCCGATGCTCCCACCGACGGCGAGGGGTCGCCGGGGTTCTCCAATTCGGCAAGTCTCGGGGAATCAAGCCTCCGAATTGACCCTTACTACACCAATGCCGACACCGTCGACGTTGCGTTGCAAATTCGTGTTGATCCCGGTGATACTCAACCGGACATGCCAACCAAGATTGTCTCCGACAACGCCAGTCATTCCGTCAAAACTCAGAGTGGCATTACGGATGAAGATGGATACAGCACCGGAGTACTCAGTTCCAGTACCAACGAAGGAACGTCCACCGTTAAGCTTAAACTCCCCGTGAGTACCGATAGCGGAGCAATATCCGACACGGTTGTGTTTGATTATACTGCTCCCGACTCGGTCAATATTACCCGGAAAACCCCGGAGGACGGTACCGAAACCTCGACCCGAAATATTGATTTCAGCTGGAGCAGTGTCCCCGATACGCTGAGTGGTCTCTCACACTACCGGCTCGAGATTTCCCGTAATAGTACCTTCACCGATCGCATCGTTAACGACACTTATACGTCGACAAGCGTTGACCCGTCCGGAACCAGCAATCTCGCCGATACGGTTTACTGGTGGCGTGTTCGTGCAATTGATCAAGCGGGGAACAGGACCAGTTTCAGTTCCTCGGATACGTTTCTGGTGGATGGTACCTCGCCGCAACCGTTTGGCCTTCTGACTCCTGACGCCGGGGTCGAAACAAATGTTCTTACGGTACCGTTCAACTGGAATTCGAGTTCGGATAGCCTGGCCGGAGTCAATAATTATACCCTCAAAACCGATACGGGAACCGGCTTTACCGATCCTCTGGTTTTTGAAGGGTCAACGGTATCAACCGATACTAAAGTAACGTACAGCGGTGAAAACCAGGTTGTCTGGCAGGTAAGGGTGAGTGATGAAGCGGGTAATACCACGGTAAGTGGCGACAGCCAGTTCCTGATCGACAGAAGTCCGCCCGCGGTCGATTCGGGCAGTCTGTCGGTAACCGATGGTTCGGATACGGCACTACTTGGAGACCTTGACGGTGACAGTGCCCTGGCCAACGGGATCGGCCACGACTATAAACTTTCCGTAGCGGGTGCAACGACCGTTCGAATCCACCTTTCGACGGATGGCTCGCTGGCAACGACGTCGGACAGTTACTTTCGGTTGTCAAACACTATGGGTGATACCTGGACCGGCTCGCTGCAGTCCGATAGTTTCACGGCGGGAGACTCGGTAAATTTTGTGGTGGAAGCCAGTGACACGGCGACGAACTCGGTCGTTTCCGATAGTGCGGGGGACCGATACCGATATCGAATAGTTGATAATTCACCGCCCAGTGTCGATTTTACCAGGCCCGACACCGACGCCTACGTTGGTGGTAGTGACGTTTCGGGGACGTACGTGCTGACCGATCCGGAGGACGACCCGGGAACGGTGACCGTGGAAGTCAGTGATGACTCCGGCGTTACCTGGGACACGGAGGCGACAGTAAGTGGCGAAATTGAATCAGTGAGTTCGTCCTCCACGGGGGACACTCACAATATCAGCTGGGATACGTTGTTGGATTTTGGTTCGGTGGAGGACACCACTGTCAAACTACGAATCCGAGCCTTCGACGGCGCGGATACGGGGAAATGGGACACGTCACCGTTTTTTACAGTGGATAATGTTGCACCGAAGTCCATCACAATTAGTTCCACCGCCGATGTAACTCTCCCGGACACGGGAGTTTCCGTGTACTGGACCGAAACCCCTTCCGACCTCGAGCATTACAACCTCTACCGATCGTACCAGACCGCGGACACCTCGGGGGCAACCCGAGTCGATACCGGTCTACCCCGGAGTGATACCACCGTTATCCGGGATGATTCCGCCGTACGTGGGGATTCTTATTATGTCTACGTAACTGTAGTGGATACTGCCGGAAACGAGAGTGATTCCTCCAACGCCACGACGGCACCCAACGTTACGTTCAAGAAAACGGATAACGCGGATTCAATTCATCGTCCAGGCGACACGATCATCTATACCATCAATTACGTTAACGACGGATTTGGTCCTACCGGTGAAATTGTACTGATCGACGCCATACCGGATTCAACGGTCCTGGCGGATACGGCATCCGTGGACAGCGGTCCGGCGGCGACGATCGAATACAGCACCGACGGGGGAGCAAGCTGGCAGAGTAGTTCATATCCCAGGAACAATGTTACTCATACTCGATGGACGGTTACCACACGAGTGGGTCCTGAACTGCCTAATGGTAAGACCGGCCGCGTCTCCTTCAAGGTGACTATTGAATAGGATTTTTAGGTACTGTTTAAAACAATCACGGTAAGGTTGATAGAAAGGTTTTTCCCTAAATAGTCTTAAACGCTCCGGTTAAAACCTCTTGATAAATGGATTACGGAGTTATTCTTTCAATCAGAAATCTTTTACTTTCCGGATTTTACTTCGCATTTTTTTCATGTGCCAGCAGGACACTGACTCACCGGTACCACCGGCTGTGATTCTGGGGGGCTCAGGGGGTACCGTGAAGCATTAACGACGCCGCCTGGTAGTAATTTGGCACCGATGGTTAATATATAACACTACTATAATTTGTTATTGACGATTTATGCCTTCATGCGTCAATTAGGACCGGAACTGGACTCCAGCTTCGATAAGGCCAAGAAGGCATGGATTTTGCGCTTGTATTAAGAAGCTCCTCTACACTTTCGAAAATATCTTAGCACGGTAACGGAAAGATCGTGACCGCAGGCTACTAAGCCCGATTTCTTTGACGATAGAATCGGCCCAATGCTTGTCGTTATCATCAGATACCCCGGTTGATTTTTAAAAGCTGAAGCACTTTTGAAACGAAAAAATTTCGGATTCACGATAATTTTTCTTCGAATCAACAGATTCGCCCCTGCGGATGACGGATGATACTAACTTCAACGATTTGTTTTTATCGTAAGTTCACGTTGCTCCGCGGACCCACGGGAGATAATTTACTTGACCTATTCTGGCACAAAGCACCTGGGTAATTTTATCTTCACTCTTTTCGGCCTGTCCGAACGTTCCGCCGGTTACAGGTGCTCGTTCATTGGTCTCATATGTTTAATAGCGTTATTCACGTTATCGATTGGCCCAGCAACGGCTGAGGTTATAAAAGAAAAAAACTGGGATGGAGCCACCCCACGCTGGGGATTCAGCAATGACGTTGCCTTTTTTGATAATACATGGGGAGGTGATGGACGTTACGATACGGTTCCTGAAACAACCTGGTCGGGGGATTTGACGTTCGCCAATCTCGACGCCAAAATCCTCGGGTTGAATGATCTTGACGATGAGGGGGAGAACGGTACCCCCGGTACCGCCCGGGTGACGTTCAACTCGGTGGATATTAGTTCTTACAACAGCGTTGAGATTACCCTGAATTACGATGCTCAGGGACTTGATAGCAGTGATTCCGTCGGCTACGAGCTTTTCGAGGACGGCACCGGTCAGGGCATAAATATCATTGCCAGAAACACAACGGCCCAGGGAACGCAGACCATATCCGTTCAGGACTCCACGACGTCCGTTTACCTTCAGCTGTTGTTCCAGCAGAACGGTGGTTCCGATTACATCGGTATTGACAATGTCAAATTAACCGGAACTCCCTCCGACGTCTCAATTCTTTCACCGACGGATAAACACGACACAAATGAATCACCAATCAAAGTGGATGGTGTCGTCGGAAAGTCCAAGGACGTCGGCGACTCACTGGTAGTTACGGTCAATGACCGTGCGGAGGATACCGTTAGCGTTCAGTCCGATTCAAGCTGGGTGGCGACCGACGTCTCACTCGACGGTACCGGCGATTCCGTTGTGGCGAACCTGAAGCAATCCGGTCCGACCTCCCTGACTGACGCTCGGGATACCATAACGGTCAATTACGACACGGTGGCCGAGCCGGGTGTTAGCAATTTTACGGTTGGGGATACGGGCCAGGGGACCGTGACGGTGAACTGGGATACGATTACGGCCTCCGACGAAAGTGGATTCTCGAATTACAAAATTTATTACAGTAAAACGACCCCGCTCGATACGTCGACAGCTACCGTCTGGGACGGTGGGAACGATTCCACTCTCTCGGACTCCACAACATCCACCACGACCCTGGATGGGCTTGAACTCGGAAGCGAATATTATTTCAAAATGACCTGGGTTGATGGTGCTACCAACGAGGCACCCCTTACGGGTGAGATCTCCGCTATGACGGCCTCCGCCCCCGAACCTCCCCTTCACAAGAACTGGGACGGTGCGACGCCGAGGTGGGGATTTACAAACGACGTGGCGTTTTTCGACAACGGCTGGGGGAGTGAAGGCCGCTACGATATGGTTCCCGAGACAACCTGGTCGGGGGATTTAACGTTTGCCAATTTAAGTGCAAAGGTTCTCGGGGTTAACGACCTCTACGACGAGGGGGTTAATGGCACCTCGGGAGAAGCCCGTGTGACGTTCGACAAGGTGGACGTAAGTTCCTACAACAATGTGACGATTACCGTTAACTACGACGCGGAAGGGCTGGATAGCGGGGACTATATTGATTACGAATTATACGAGGACGGAACCGGGCAGGGACAGACGACGATTGCAAAGAATACAACTAAACAGGGGACCCAGACAATCTCGGTCTCGGACTCCGCCCAAACGGCGTATTTTGAACTTATTTTTGCCCAGAACGGAACATCGGATTACATCGGGGTTGACAATGTTGAGATTACCGGGACACAACCGACTTCGATATCAATCAATTCACCCTCCGACGGTCACGACACGACGGACTCTCCGATTACGGTCAAGGGAAGTATCACCAGTGCCGCTACGGGGGACTCGGTGGTTGTAACGAACAGTCTCGGGTCCGTCGACACCGTTGCCGTCCAGGCCGATTCCTCATGGACGGCAGCATCCGTGGAACTGACGGACGGGGCGGATTCGGTCACGGCTAACTTAAAGGACACCGGACCGACGACGTCCATTGTTGCTCAGGACACCATTACCGTGACCTACAATTCAAACACCGCACCGACCGTGGACTATCGTAATCCAGATACCGGAGCCTCGGTTGCCGGTAACAGTGTATCGGGGACATATGTGCTGACTGATCCCGATGCCGACGCCGGGACAGTTACGGTTGAAGTCAGCGATGATTCGGGAGTGAACTGGGATACGGAAGCTACTGTCAGCGGAGCGGTCGACTCCGTAAGTTCCTCCTCCGGTGGTGATACCCATAGCTTTAGCTGGGACTCGATAATTGATCTGGGGACTGTGAGTGACACAACAATTAAATTGCGCCTCCGGGCCTACGATGGCACGGATACCGGCGTCTGGGACACTTCACCGGCCTTTACGGTGGACAACGTGACTCCGAAATCCGTTACGATATCGTCGACGGCCGACGTGGACCCACCGGATACGGCGGCAGCAATCTACTGGACGGAGACCCCCTCTGACGTTGAACATTACAACCTCTACCGATCCTATCAGACACCTGATACTTCCACGGCAACCCGGATTGACACTGGTTTACCGGGGGGGGACACAACGATTCTTCGGGATGGCTCGGCTGTGCAAGGAGATTCTTTTTACTATTACGTAACGGTGGTTGATACGGCGGGTAATGAAAGCGATTCTTCCAACACGACTACCGCCCCCCACGTAACCTTTGTTAAGACGGACAACATCGACTCCAGTCACCGCCCCGGGGATACAATTCATTACCGGATTGACTACGTCAATGACGGTTTCGGACCCTCGGACAAAATAGTAGTGATCGACGCAGTACCGGATTCGACTTTGCTGGCGGATACGGCGTCGGTTGACAGCGGACCAGCCGCTACTGTTGAGTACAGTCTAAATGGTGGCTCACCCTGGCAGGCCAGTTCCTATCCACGGGAGGAGGTAACCCACGTGCGTTGGACGATTTCAAGCCGACAGGATCCCCTCCCACGGAACGAGAATACTGGGCGACTGTCCTTTAGAACTCTGATTGAGTAGCGATCACTCCTGGATTCGTTAGATAGTTCTGCTCTCCGGTAATACAATCGGGTTGAGCATCATACATATTACTGACCAGCATTCTTCAATCTCTTGCTTCCCTGATTAACCTCACTGAAATTTGGACTATCCACCCTCGTTCAGGTCGTTTGCCAGCAATGATTTTCGAAGCTGAACCTTACTTTCCGGAAATAAATATTCCGGGGAACTCCCAGCGATGATTTCGGTCTCAGTTTACCCCTATCGGCTTTCAAATTTTTGACTGTTTGAAATTGGCCCTCACGTTCCCAATAGCCAAAAACACCGATCCTGCATAGCAGGAATTACAGATTGTAATTATATTGGATTTCACCACAGATTGACTAATCTAATAAGCTAATCCAGTGGTTACACAAAAAAATGAGGGACGGTATCTTATTGAGGCTGTGAAGAATAATTCCGTTTTGGACGGAGTCCTCCGGGACCGGGTCCTGCAGTTTAATTGAACTGGCTGGCTCTTTTAGTCGATATTACAGGTATGATTATTGCATACAAACAAATGGTGTTCGCACTGGACAGGTCTGTAGGCTTTCGTTCAATGAAAAATTAATACCGCTAATTTATGCATTCAGGTGGCTAAAAGGGTTTGACCAATCAGATAGTGCTTTCGATTAGCCGGATTTTCCTAAATTTTACGTCATTTTCAAGACAAATATTACCCGCGCTTGGTTATTTTTTTCGCGCGCCCATTCCGTCTCACGGTCAAGCAAGGGCGAGGTTCAGCAATTCTCAAAATCGTTATGCAACAGTTATTTTCAAGATGGTTCGGCAATTTTTCTTTGTTTCCTTGATGACCTTCGTTGTTACTCTCCAGGCTTACCCACTTTATGCTTCAGATCGAACCAAGAACGAAACCCTGCAAAAATGTTCTCTCAACGAATACGCCAACTCGACCGAGACCAAGCCTGAACGAAAGTCAACCTCACCGGTTTTGGATGACATTCGCAAAGCAGTCTATGGAGCCTATCCGGACACATACCTTCAACGGATGGTGCCGGGCTCGAAGAACTGTTCCCGGTCTACAATGGTCGATCATCTTCGACATCACGATCCTTCCAGAAGTATACCCACTGCGGTGGGTCGATTTTTTCCCTCGAATTTGACTATGGTATCGTCGGGATTGAGGACGTTTCTCTCTCCGGGAGAAACGTTTTTAGACCTCGGTAGTGGAGATGGCCGGGTATCCTTTCTTGCTGCCACTCACGGTCTTGAAGTAACTGGCATCGAGTACGACACCCGTTTGATTGAAATTAGTCGGAACGCCCGGGATCAGTTAGTCAAACAGGGGGTTCTGGATAAAGACGACGTCCGTTTCATCCGAGCTGATTTTTTTCGGCTTTCCTGGAAACAATACGATAATCTCTACTACTACGGTGTCGAGGGAAAGACAACAGATAGGGTACAGGCAAAGATGAAAGAGGAATTACCATCCTCCTCCCGTGTGATTGTCTACCGGGAAGATTCCAGGGGAATGAACGACGATTTATTTCCTCGCCTTACTCAAATCAAGCAGTTTCCCCAGAGTTTCTTGAAAATCTATCGGGTTCCCAATGATTAACCCAGGTCGTACTGTTTCCGTGGATCAGTGCTCCTGGTACCGGTTCCTCCGGCTGACATTTATTGTCCTAATCAGTTTGTGCTTATTCTTTACTGGGTCCCCGGTCCAGGCGAACTGGTGGAACTACAAGTGGAAAAGCAAACGACTCGTGACGATCGATCCGGGGGATATTAATTCCGCGGAAGACAGCGTACCGCTAATGATCAACATCGGAACTACGTCCGGGAAGAACGCCACGGACCTTTCCGACGTCCTGAACGAGAGCCTCTCCAGCGGAGAGGACATACGACTGATCAATCAAGCTGAAACGGGGGTTCTCGATTACGAGATCGAGCGCTGGGACAGCACCGGCAGCGATTCAACGATCCTCTGGGTCCGGAGTCCCGACATATCAGCCACCGGCGGGGATACTTTCTACCTTTATTACAACAATTTGGATAATTCCGCTAATGATGCCCAGGATACCTCCGGAGTCTGGGGTTCCGGTTATAAAGTTGTTCATCATTTCAACGATACGGGAAGCCAGACCCGGACCGCGTCGGACCGCTACAACAACGACGCGAACCCGAGTGGCGGAGTTAAAAAAGGACCCACCTCGGTCGCCGGTCGGTCGGACAAGTTCAACGGGTCCGGTCAATACGACAGTATTTCCGGGGATGCGAGTCATACAATTTCCGGCAAGATTACCATTGAGATGCTTATTCGGGGGGATGCTTTCGGCGGTAACAACGTCATTCTCAAGGACGATTACGGTAATGCCTACGACGTTGAACTGACCACTGAAAAGAACATGGGAAATACTAATAATGTCGTAATGTGCCGGTATAATGGCAATGAACATAGCACTTTCAATTACGGTAGTTTGAATACTGGCAAGTGGTATTACGTCGTCTGTCAGAATACGGCCTCTGCAATAAAGGCTTACATCAATGGGGGAAAGGTCGATGAGGCCGGTGATGTGTCACTTTCGGGAAGTGGTTCACTATATTTCAGTGATTATGACTCCGGTTACGATTTTGACGGATCCCTCGACGAAGTTCGAATTTCCGACACGGTCCGCTCGGAGAATTACATAGCAATTCAAGATACCGCCATCCGTGACAATCTGCTTTCGTACGGGACGGAGCAATTCGTCCCCGACGACACCCGGCCGGTGATCAAGAGTTACTCCGTTAATAGTTCAAAGTCAACGTATTTTTACGAGGATAGCCCGGTGGATACCGGCCCGATGCCTCCCACTACGGCGGATACGGTGTATTTTAACAATCGGTCCGGGGAAGGGGCCGACCAGCAGGATACCGTTTCAATCACCTGGTCGGATACGCATACAGGAATAGACACCGTCACTATGAGTCCGCTCTTCGGGGAACCCGAGCAGGTCATCCAGGGCTCCCCGGCCGAGTATACGTACACCATACCGTCCTCTTTTCAGGGAAGTGACACACAGCACACGATCACCGCCTTCGACCTCGTCGGTAACACCGACGCAATTACAGTGAACTGGGACCGGGACATTTCGGCTGGGACGTATCCATCCAACCTTACGGCAACGGATTCCACGGCACATAGCATTTCGTTTTCCTGGACCGCCTTTGGTTCCGATCCGGACACGAAGTCCGGGTTCGATAATTACTCGCTCTTCTACAAAAAAGGGTCAGGGGTAACAAGCTCGGACGACGAATGGAACGAGGTCGACGATTCCGCCCTTGGTACCCTCTCCACCGACCAGACCACCTTGGAGGGTCTGGAAGGGGGTGAAACCTACTCGGTTACCGTGAGCTACCGTGATCGAGTCGGCAACCTCAGCGACACTCACCCGGCGCTGACCGTAACAACTGACGTTCCCTCGATTGAGAACTGGAATCTGACGGCGTCGGATTCCACACGGTTTGACACGGATCCGGATCCACTGGTCGACACCCAGCCGCTGGTTCCGGACATTGCCGATACCGTCTACTACAACAACGGTCCGAGTTCGCTCTCGATAGATATCAACGCTATCTGGAAGGACGACGCCGGCAACGATACCTTCAGCGGTGCGAATAATTTCGGGGACGATCCCGCTCCTTACACGTCCAGCGACTACAGCGGTACGGTGTCCTATTCAATTGAAAGTTCCATTACCGTGTCCGAAACGGACGTCAAGGTGGAAGTTGAGAACCAGAGCGGGGACACCACGGCACAGAAACTTCGATACATCCGGGACGTCGTTCATCCCGAGGGGACCATCGACACAATCACCGCCAATTCCTCCTACGTCAAGGTGACGGGGAGCGACACTGTCTTTTTTGGGCCGAACCTGACTGAAACTTCCATAAACCCGACCGTGAATAGCCTTTCGGACTCCGCTCGCCTTAAGGACGTTGTCTTTCTCTACAGCGGAGCGGCCGACACGCAGCCGAGCGATACCCCCGTTAACGGTAGCCTCTCGATCCGGGGGGATTCACCGACGGCGGACCTGGAACTCAAACCGGCCGACCGTGTCGGAAATCGAGGTATTGACGACACGGCTCAAGTGATCCAGGACACCTCCACCGGTAGTCCACCGTCGGGTCTGTCGGTGAGTGACTCCGACTTCACCTCAATTACTCTGGACTGGAGCGCCTACCTGAGTGATCCTGATACACAGGCCGGGTTCCGCCAGTACCAGTTGTATTACTCGAAATCCTCACCCGTTTCGACGTCGGATAGCCAGTGGACGAAGGCCGATGATAGTGATCTTTCCAACATGGGAACCGGGAGAACGACAATATCCGGGTTGTCCGAGGCCACCGATTATCAGATTGCAATTACCTACGAAGACCAGGTCCGTAACGTCGGGGATCTTTCGTCCGAAATTACTGCTTCCACTCTGACGCCCGATACGTTTAACGCACTGGTCATAAACGCCGCTTACCCCAAGATCGGCGGTGGTGACGACGGAACCTACGAGTACGTCGAAATCTTCAATCAATCCTTCTCGGATACGTTCAACCTGAAGGACTTCGTCGTTCAGGCCTGGACGGATTTCGATAACTACTCTGTTTTCCCGTCGTCGGACGTCAAAATCCCACCCCGTGGTTACGTCGCCCTAATGGGAGATACTTACAACAGTTCGGACGCCTTCGGGGAGGTACGTGATTCCTCGGGCGATTCTATTGATTCGTTTTACATTCCCCAGAACGCCAACAACAATTACTGGTTGGATCTAAGTGACGGCGGGGACTCCGTCCAGCTTGAGACTTCCGGTGGGGCCGTCATCAATATTCTTGACTGGGGAAGCGACGCCAACGCTCCAAGTTCCGACCACGAGTACTCGCGGATCTGGGACGGAAGCACGGAGAAGAAGTGGTTTGACAACCAGCGTATTTTCGATGACTTACGCGGCAAGCCGAACGCACTCGTCGATATTGTTGACACCTCGGACACGAAGTACCGAAACGAGACTTTTTCCTCGACCTTTACGGTTCGCATTCCTCCACCCATCGACAGCAAAGTGAATGAATTTGGAGACACTGCCGGTCACGAACTTTCACTGAGTGTTGACAAGGGCAGTGTAAGTCCCTCGTCGGTGAGCTTCAGTTCAGGGGATGACGGACGGAAAACCGTCGATGTTGCGATAGATGACGTACGGGATGACACCGCAACCATTACCTCCACCTATCGTACCAATACTACCGGAACGGAGCCTGTGTTTATCACCAACCGGGAACCGGACGGAAACCTGATAAAACCCGACACGGGAAACCTTGTGAGGGCCGACGTGTCCGGTACCTACGTGGCGATAGACGCCGACAACGATCCCGGCACGATAACCGTTGAAGTCAGTGACGATTCCGGGACCACCTGGGACACAAGCGCAACCCTCAGTGGCTCCGTGAATTCGGTGTCAACCTCCGAAAACGGCGATACACATACGTTTACTTGGGATTCTCTGACTGACATGGGAACGGTCCGGGATACCCAGGTTAAACTGCGCCTCAAGATCACTGACGGTGTCGATACCAGTGTCTGGGATACCAGTGGAGCCTTTACCGTCGACAACGACCCGCCCGATTTTGATACGTCGTCCCTGCAGGTTACCGACGGATTCGACGTTCTTGGTGAATCAAAACTCGAGGGATCGGGTCTGCTCCAGAGTGATACCTACCATCTTGTAACCACACTTTTCAATCAAGCCGATACCGTGTCTCTTTACTACGATCGTGATGGGACGGCTGCGAGTTCAACGGACACGAAACTTGTCATGCAGGAAGTTTCCGCGGATTCCTGGAGTGCAAGCATTTCCTACGATGATATGGCCCCCGGCGACACGATGAATTTTATCCTTATTGCCGAGGATAACGCCGGAAACACCACCACCGCCGACAGTGCCGGTCAGGGCTTCGAGTACCAGGTCAGGGACGCTGATACGGCGTCCCTTGTCCTGAATGAGGTCTCCCCCTACGGAGACGGATCAAAAGGACACGATTGGGTTGAAATTAAGGTCCTGGATACTGGTACCGTTAAAGACCAGTCCCTCGATTACGACGGCGGTACAGTGGCGTTAGATGCTCTTAAGACCATTTTACTTTCGGGCGATACCATTCTGGTCCACGGAACCACTGGAACGTCCGACACGGATAGTGTTGACGGGGGTAGTGGCGATAACGCCGGGGATACGTACTGGGACGTTTACGACAACAGCTTCGGGTTGAGTGGAAGCCAGGACCACATGTTTGTCCGGAATGGTTCGGATCTGTTGGTTGATGCTCTCATCTGGGAGCAGATTGACGGAACGGCGGATCAGGCCTCCGCGGTGGACACCGCCGTATCAGCCGGTGAATGGACCCGCCAGGGCCAGTCCACCGAAGAACTGGATGCCGTCTCATCCCATGCGAACACCCGTCGAACGTTCTACCGGGATCAAACGCTCTCGGATTCGGGCAGTCGCTTTGGCTGGGACGAAATCCCCGCTTCAATGACGCTGGGAGCCCCCAACGACGACGTGAATTTCAATATTAACACCGGCTCGGGAACGACGAGTGAACTGCCCGAGACCGTGGTGGCGTCCGGTTACTCCGGTTTCTCGTTTGACGTCACCTACCAGGGGGACCACGAATTTGGCACAAACGGCCGGCGTGGCTACGTGACGGAACGGATTCCGGCCGGGTACCCTGATCCAACACTCACCAGCGAAAGCGACTCCGGGTTTACAACCATCACGGCCTCCGACGACGCTCTTAACGACAGCGGAATCTTCGTGCACCAGTCCGGTGACACTATTGTCTGGGCGGAACTGATTGCCGGCGTGACGGGGTTTGACGCCGGCGATACGGTGGAGATTCGCTACGGGAATCCGGATAAGGGAGGATCGGGGTTAAGTGTTTCGGGGACGGGAAGCGACACGTTCTGGGTACAGTCCGATCCCACGGGCAACAACTACAAGCGGTTACCCGATGCCGACCAGCCGGTCCTGACTCGCTCCAGTGCCAGCAGTGTTACGGTCAGTCCGGGGTCGGACACGGTCGCCGCCGGTGACGTCCTGGATTTCTCGGGGGTCGTCAAGGATAGCCTCAGCCGTAAATTACTTGGAGCTGACCTCGACTACGCTATTGCCCAAAAACCGGACGGAGCCGATAGTGCGGTCATGGTGGACACCAGTCCCGGGGATGGCATCACGAACAAAGAAGGGACGGTTAACTACAGCTATCAGACGGACACGGGGTCCGAAGGGACCTACAAGATCCGAGTGATGCTTGATTCGGACCGGTCGGTGGCGGACACAGTGACCATAAACGTCAACTTCGATCCGGTGGCGCTGGGGACCAGTCGCTTAATATCGGACAGTTTCGTTGTGGCATCCGCCATTGACGGTGATGGTACCTACGAGGACCATATTCTGCTTTACAATCCCACGGGTGAGTCCGTGGACCTATCGGGGTACTGGCTGGCCCGTTACACAACCTCCCGGAACTGGAACAGTCCGACGGGGAAAACAAAAATCGGAAACCTTACACTCAACAACGCCTCCGACTACGTTATCGATGCGGGTGGCTGGTACCTGATCGGGCGATCCAACGTCACGGGCCGGGACGCCGAATGGGGCGAAAACATCAGTAATGATTACGCGGTGGGGGTCTTTCCGAAGGAACCGGGAACCTACGGGTCCCACGATAAGGCGGCGAGTGACCGGGTTGATGCGGTCGGGTTCAAAGGCCAGTCCAACGTCTACGAAGATACGTACGTTTCCGTTTTGGCCACAACGACGAACAGTCCCCACCGGCGACCGGACGTCGAACCGGGGGCTTTCTTTGACCGTGATATCAACGACAGTGACGTTGTTTCGACCTCAAAGTCAACGACGAAAAACACGAACTCGGATACGGTCCGTCCGACGTTTTACCTATCCGGCCCCACGACGGTCAGCACCGGTGATTCCTTCACGCTATCGGGAACGCAGACCGTAACGTTAAAACAGGGGATCCAGGCCGATTCGGTGGTGGACGACTACACGGGCGACAGTGCCTGGGCGGAGGTCTTCGTGGACACCGGTACCATCACACCCGATACGTCGGGAATTTTTACAAACGGCAAGCAGAGCGGGCGCTCCTTTTCAATTACCGATGCCTCCGGATCCGTTACCATCAGCTACGTGGACGGTCCGGCCGAGGGGAGCCTAACGATAACCGTTTCGTCAAATGCAACCCCGAGTGTGGACCTGACGAAACCCGATACGGGCGATCTGGTGGCCGGCGCAAACGTGTCCGGGACCTACGTTCTCGTGGATTCCGACAATGATCCAGGTACCGTCAGCGTCGAGGTCAGCGCCGATTCCGGTTCGACCTGGGATACCGAGGCGACAATATCGGGGGACGTTGAATCCGTAAGTTCCTCCGCCAGCGGGGACACCCATACAATCAACTGGGATTCCCTGACGGACCTTGGGTCGGTTTACGACACCGAAGTGAAATTACGAATCAGGGCGACGGACGGATCGGACACGAGTGACTACGACACCAGTGCAGCCTTTAGCGTTGATAACATTGCCCCGGGCACTCCATCCTTATTATCTCCCGACAATGGCGCTTCAACGAATGCTCAGCCGGTTTCCTTTGACTGGAGCGATGGGTCCGATACGGGGTCGGGAGTGGTGAATTACAAGATTCAGGTTGATACGGGGAATAGCTTTGACACGGGTCTGGTTTTCGAGGGCTTCTCGAGCAGTTCCGACACGACGTTATCCCTTTCGGAGGACTCCTACGTCTGGCGGGTGTACGCTCGGGACGACGCCGGGAATACGTCTGGATATACAACATCGAGTACGTTCACGGTTGATCGGACTGTACCGCCCCGCGTTACCGATCTTTCCAGCACGGCGGCCGTTCAGACGCCGGACACGGGAGCGTCACTTTACTGGAAGCCCCAGACGAGTGACGTGAAATATTACAGTATCTATCGGTCCGACAGGACGTCCGATACCTCGAAGGCGACTCAAATTGATACGAGTTCCGTGAGGTACGACACGACGACGGTCCTTGATTCCTCCGTCACCCACGCGGATTCCTTTTATTTCTACGTTACGGTCGTTGATACGGCCGGGAACGAAAGTGATTCCTCCAATGCCACGACGGCCGCACACATAACCTTCGTCAAGACGGACAACCCCGACTCCAGTCACCGCCCCGGGGACACCGTCATATACCAGATTGAGTACGTAAACGACGGGTTCGGGCCGGCGGATAACACCGAGGTGGTGGACGCGGTGCCGGATTCAACAACCCTGGCGGATTCCGCAAGTGTCGATACCGGTCCGTCCGCGACGATAGAGTACAGTACCGACGGGGGCGCAACCTGGCAATCCAGTTCCTATCCCCGGACTGATGTGACTCACATCCGCTGGAGCGTTACGACCCGTCAGCAACCGAAAGCCAAAGGAGGGACCACGGGCGTTTTCAAAGCAAAGGTAAAAATCGACTGAATGTTACATAAAACACAAAAAACAAGTCATAAATTCTCGAAAAAATATACTTTCCTGTCATTTTTTTCGCCCTGTGTCAATTTGTAATTGATCCGTTTGGCAGTAACAATAATTATTTTCCCTGAGGGGCATCCACCGGCAACTGCTTCCAGAAAGCCCCTGGTACACACAATCGATTACCAGGAATAATCCGAGAACCCGAGGGTACTCCCGGCAGATTTAACAGGTCCAAAAGTGCTAAATAGCCTCTTAATGTGATTAATATCATTTATCGCACAGCAGGGCGGGACGTGTACGCATGAGTAAGGAGTAACAATAACAGTAGCAATAACGTTAGAATTATCCCTATATCGCCACTCACGGACGCTTGAGCGATCGCTAAGCCATGGGGTTCCTTTCTGGTTTAGAAAAAAGACAAGGACTCAAATTCATACCTGGAGAAAATGTGATACTGCTCTCAAAAATAGCAGTCTAAAAACCTCTGCAGTCTTTATAATTCGAGTTGCTTAGAAATCCCTTTTTACTACCTAGCTCTAATCAAGAAAAGGCCTCTTAGCCTCTCAGAGGCCTTTTGAAGGGGATTATTATGGAGGGCGTTTCCTGTGATATGGTGCGACTGGTCTCGTCGCCTCCAATCAGTTCCAGGGGGCAAAGCAAAGATCTTTAGAGTGTCATTAAATAATACATGACAAGGGCCCTTCTTATTTAGATTTCCATCGAATTTTCGGAGATTACAAATTGGGATGAGAATAAAGTAGTGTAAAAAACGGGTGTTTTCACTCAGTGAACTAAAGAACTGTCGGTTCAAGAAAAAGGGTCTTCGAAACAGGCTTAAAAAACTTCGTAAAGGGTATCCGGATAGGCATTATTTCGAGCATATTAAGGTTAACTGGTAACCATTCTTGCCATTTCTTTTTGCAGTCAACATGAGGTTTTTAAGTTGTCCGATAACTGTACATATTAGAGGTTTTCCAGACGTCGATTCTACTGTGGAACCGGTATACGATCACCATCAAACCTTATGATGCCTAAAAACAAAATAAAAACAATTTGTAATTATGAAAAAAGGAGACACGTATCATAACTGATGAGTGAATGATAACACCAATAAAAAAACGGTTCATGGATTATAATAGATGTGTGAAAGATCGTTGTTACAACGTTCTCGGGGAGAATAGAAAAGCATTTATACACCATTAAATGGAAATAAAGAGGATATTTAGAATAATAGCGGAAAGAGGGGTTTACCTCAGAGACAAGTTCCGAAGTGCATCCAACATCAATTCAGGTTAAACCGGCGATCACTGAAACTCCGAACAGTAATGATTTTTAAATCGTCTTAGTTAGTAAAAAAAGAACAATTTGCAAAAAGGTTAAGTCCCCGTATTTTTCTTCCTTGCGGATCCCTCCGTTTACAGCTTCTCTTACCCTGGTATTTAGTCGGTCGAGTGTGCTAAAAATCCATCCGACGTTGAGTAGTAGTGGTTTGCGTTGCTTTATCGAAAGTGCCTGGCAATAAAAGTTCCTGCTTCCCATTCAACACCGCGTTGAATAAAAACCAAAAGCTTTAGTCTATTAGTGAGAACAAAAGCGGAAATTAGACAAACTGTTTTTAATTAATCCGGGTTAATACAAGTCGCTCATGGAGATTTACGCCCATGGAACAGATATTGCACATTATTAAGGAACACTTGGAGAAGTAAGAGCAGCGCCCGGAGAGGTTCACCTCGGATTTATTGATCTTAGTGGCCAGAGAAATACAACTCGGTGGTTTATTATTTTTTATCGTAATTTGCTTTCATTTATTAAAAGCAATATTTCCAGCTTCTTTTACCTCAAATATGGGGTAATTTTTCCCGCTGCTACTTATTTTTTACGCGCGTGCATATTCTCGTATCAGTCCACGTGTGCGATTCTCATGCACTCGAACACGTTTGCAGATCACCTCCATTCTACCACGACCGATTTGATTGAAAAAGTTAATTTCTCAAAAATTTCTGGTCTGGTTCAAAACTCTAGTTTGGCTCTTTTATCTAAAATCCTCCCGATGAATTCCTCCCAGCAAAGCTTGCTAACTTCGTTGATTCCATCCAGTGGAGTAACCAAATCCGGTAGAGGTACAGGGGTTACCTTAAAACGATTTGTTCACTGTCTCAGTGGTTTACTCATACTTTGTGGTTTGATCGTATTATCGTACGGTCCAGTAAAAGCTGCTGATACTGACGTCCCGGATTTCTTGAAGGAGAAGAAGTACGAGGAACCGCTTCAGTTTACGTCCATTTCAATAGAGGAACGAACGAAATCAAGTGCCCGGATCGTCTGGAAAACAAATCATCCCGCCGCCGGTCGACTTTCCTACGGATCGGACCCCTCCATGCCGAACAACCTGAACAAAATCAACAAGCAATCCCGCCACGTGGTCTCCCTTGAAGGCCTTAAGGAAGGTCGTAAATACGGATTTAAAGTTTATGCCTGGGATGGAAGCGACCACCGGATTAAATCCCAACTTGTGTTCTTTAAAACACGTGGTATGCCGGCCCCGGATTTTGATCGGGTGGTTATCAAAGAACGAACGCTCGAAGGGGGTAGTCTTCAGTGGGTGACGAACATCCCGACTCGATCGACCTTTAAAGCCGGTTACGACACTCCCCTGGAGTACAAAACCAAACACAAGACGTTTACTCGCTATCATGAGGTGGAATTAAACAAATTTCACCCCGACCGCACGATTCACTATCGTATCACCCTGAGGGATACCAGGGGTCGAACAACGACCAGTGATCTGAGGAGTTTTCAATCCCGCGAAAATAATATTGCCTGGCGGAAACAAATCGAGGGAACGTTCGGTGAAACAATTCCCGGGGTTCCGAAAAACCGAATTAGTCCCGAAGACTTTGATCAGCGCGTTACCGACGACGATTTCGATTACATCTCCGGGGTGGCCACGTCCGGGAATCCCGCCGACACGGACCAGTGGTTCACTGTTGACCTTGAGGCTCAGTACACTCCTGATACGGCAATATTCTTCTGGCGTGACCTTGCTTACCCAAGACAGTATAAAGTTCTCGGTAGTATATTTGGCCAAAACTGGACCGTACTCGCCGATTCACTGAACGCCGAAAACGGAATACTCATCCGTAAATCGGGGCAACAGGTTTACCGTCACGAAGTATCACTTGACCCCCGGCAGGGAGCGTACCGCTACATCAAGGTTCTCATTCCCGAGGGGGCACCCTATTACGGTAAATATCCCTCGTATAACTTCATTCAACTCCACGAAATGAAACTCTTCCCCCAGAAGAATAGCAGTGATAAAACGTCGGATCGATTCGATGGCTCCGATGCTAACTCAAAATCTTACACCAGGGATTCCGGGTTTGATCCGGCAAAACGTACGATCCAATCCACGAAACCGAAAGGAGGGATCAGTTACCTTAATCGAAGCCTGGGTAGCTTCAACGGACCGAAGCAGGACGTTGTTGCAGATCAGTTGTATTCGAATCATAGAGCAATTCGGAAATTACTTTCACGAAAGTAACTCAGGAGGTTGCTGTCGAGATGAACACTTTTAAGAACCTTTGCTTGATTCTGTTGAGTATAGTCCTTGCCACAGGAACGATGATGACCGTGGGATCAACTCAGGTGATTGCTGGACCGAACGGAACGACGTCATTGCAGGACATTA
>JBDGPI010000039.1:0-3824 GCA_042219765.1 Salsurabacterium abyssinicum (SeqCode) | reverse complement strand
ATCACCGCCGTCGATGCGTCAACCCTGGAAAACGAGTCCTTCTTCAACTACACTGTAAGCATCGCCCCGGCCCACAAAGGACCCACATGGTACGTGAACGACAATTCCACCAACAACGACGTGTTTACGTCCACCACCGGTAGTGACACGGAACACACCGGAGGTCCCAACGATCCCTGGTTAACGATCAGTCATGCCATGAAACAGGTCGGGCCCGGGGACACGGTGAAAGCCGACGCCGGCACCTACGGGGAGACGGTTGAGATCACGGCTGATACACTTGCTCTGGTTGGCGTGGATTCCGGTGTGAATGGCACGGTCCTTGATTTTGGAGATAGTACGGCGACGACTGCAGCGAAAGGCATCTATGCTGACACCGAACACGATATTTTGATTGATTCACTGCGAGTAATGAATAGCTACGATGGAATTAAATTTAAAAACGTGGATAATCTAATCATCCGCAACTCTACTGTAAAAAACCACGGAAACGTTGGTATGTGGGTGCTTGACTCCAGTTCTCCACGAATCACTGGAAACATAACCCGATCCAACAGCTCCGTAGGACTCCTATTCAACACGGTTTCATCGGGTAAAATACGTTCAAACGTTTCTCGTCTCAATGGTGGAGATGGTTTTGAACTGACGAAGTCGGATAATAACGTTGTGGAAAACAACGAGGCCATCTCCGAAAATAACAATGGAATTTTTGTAACCAATAAATCCAACAACAACCTTGTGAAGTCCAACCTGGTTGAAGGCAATTTATTCACCGGGATTTTTGTGAACGCAAGCAGTGACACGAACCGGTTCGTCTATAACACCGTAAGCAGTAACGATGATTTGGGTATTGATATCTACGGTTCGAATCACAACCGGTTCCACCAGAACAGCATCCTAAATAATGCGAACTGGCAAATTAAATTTCGTAACACGTCCACTGCAGACACCATCGCCAAAAACAACATTTCCCCTTCTTCAACCAATCCGGACAGTGGACTGTACAATCCGTCCGCCAACAGTCACTTTATTAAACGTAACTACTGGAACACCACGGACGAGGACTCCATCGCACAAATCATTGATGATTCAGTTAATAGCTTCTCTCCCTACAGACTTGGTGAAGTCGACACGGGCGTGGGCGCCGATTCGATTGCGCCAGCCAGTCCCACGAGCGACACGGCCGTCAACCTGGGCTCCGACACCATCGAAGTCCGCTGGACGCAGGTTACACAGGACGAAGACGGTTCGGCGCTCGATTTTGACCGCTACCGCGTCTATCGAACCAAATCCGACACACTCACCGACTGGAAGTCCAACGCCACCGTGGTCCATACCTCCACCGCCGGAGACGCCACGGACACCGGATACACGGATGTGGGTCTCAACTCGGGCGACACGTACTACTACCGAGTCACCGCCGTGGATGCCAGCACCCCGGAGAACGAGTCCTTCTTCAGCGACACCATGAGCGCCGTCCCCGCCCATCAGGGACCAACCTGGTACGTGAACGACAACTCCACGGCCAACGACATATTCACGTCGACCACGGGAAGCGACACGGAGAACACGGGAGGTCCAAATGATCCATTTAACACGATAACCCATGCCATGAAACAAGTGACATCGGGGGATACGGTGAAAGCGGACGCCGGAACGTACGGGGAAACTGTAACAATAGATACCAATCCCTTTGCGCTGGTCGGGGCGGATTCGAGCCCCTCCGGAACCGTACTCGATTACGGGGATAGCTCACTCGGGGCGAATGCTTACGGAGTGAATGCCGTTAATGAATCCAATCTGGTCATTAAAAACCTTAAACTTGCCAACATGTACAAGGGACTTGAATTGGACAACGTGGATCGCTCCATGATCGTGAACGTGCGAGCCCGGCACCTCGGAACAGATGGTATTAGTCTGATCAACGGCTCTGAAACGTCCACCATTCAGAATAGCTTGACTCGGAATTCAACCGATATAGGTTTCACTTTGTCGGGTTCCAGTAGTAATAACACACTGAAGGGCAACCTGAGTAAAAACGATCGTAACCAAGGATTCTACATTAACAGTTCAAGAAATACGGTTTCGAACAATATCAGTAAGAACTGTGCCTCCGAAGGATTTTTCGTCGCCGGGAGCGACAATGTACTGAAGGGGAATACCAGCAAATCGTCGGGCGCATCGGGTGGAATTGAGATTAACAGCGGTACAAACAATGTCCTCAAAAACAACGTCAGCAAGAACGGAGCGGGCGCGGGTTTTTACCTATTCTCCGACAACAACCGTGTTGTTTATAACGTAAGCACGGGAAACGACACGGGAGCAATAGAAATTGCGAACGCGGCTTACAATTACGTCGCTTCCAACCGGTTTCACTCCAATTCGGGCTATGAGGTGCGACTTACCGGCACGTCCTTTAGTGACACCGTAATGAGGAACAATATTTTACCTTCAAGTCCCAACCCCGACTCCGGACTCACGAATACGTCCGGAAACAGTCACAAAATCACTCGCAACTACTGGGGTGTTACCGACGAAGACACCCTGGAAATTCGAATCGATGACACACTCAGCAACTTCCGCCCTTACCGCTTGGGCAAAGTTGATACCGGCGTAGGCGCCGATTCCATAGCCCCGGCCAGTCCGACATCGGACACCGCCCTCTCCCAATCCGGACAGATCGAGGTACGATGGGACAAGGTCACCCAGGACGAGGATGGCTCCCTGCTGGACTTCACCGGGGGTGAATACCGCGTGTATCGCGATACAACCGGGACCGTAACGGACTGGAAGTCCAACGCCCAGCTGATCCATACGTCGGTGGCGGGGGATGCTTCGGACACCGGGTACACCGATACCGACGTTAACCAGACGCAAACCTATTACTACCGCGTCACTGCGGTGGATAATCACACTCCGGAAAACGAGTCCTTCTTCAGTGACACAATTAGTACCAAACTGCAGTTGACCATGGACACAACGACTCTGAAAGTGGCCGATGGGTCGGACACGCTCGGCGCCTCGCAATTAAACGGCTCCAATAACCTGGGGGACACGGTCTCCCACACCGTAACCATCGAAGTACAAAACGCGGACACGGTGAACCTGTATTATCGGCGGGACGGACTCCAGGCTTCGTTCACGGACACAAAAATCCAGATGAGCAACACGACGGCGGATACCTACAAAGCTACTATACCGGACACGGAGATTACCGGTGGGGACACGATCAACTTCATCCTGGAGGGAATTCAGAACGACGGGGACACGCTCATCCGGGACAATGGAGCCACAGGCTTTGAGTACTGGGTGTGGGATTACAGCGGTCCACTCTGGTTCGTGAACGACAACTCGACCTCCGGGGACGCGTTCACCTCGAAAGTGGGAAGCGACTCGGCCGGGAACGGTAGCTCAATCGATCCGTTCCGTTCGGTAAACAAGGCCGTGAACGAGATCGTGGACGGCGATACCGTCAAAGTGGATGCTGGTACGTTTACGCCCGCGGATTCGATTACAATCGGCGCAAGTAACGTCGGCTTGGTGGGAGCCGATTCTACGTCCACTCAGATCGATTTCAACAACACGGCCTCCGGTTCAGGTCTGGCAATTTTTGCTCAGTCTCAGTCCCAGGTCCGGATTAAAAACTTAAACGTATCCCGGGGATACAACGGAATTCAGCTCAGTGTAGTGTCCGGAGCCCTTGTCCATTCCGTACGGTCCGATTCCCATGGACAACACGGAATATTCCTCGAATCCAACTCCGATACTAGCACGATACACGCATCCCTTGCCGTGAATAACACCAACGTAGGGTTTCGGGCGAA
>JBDGPI010000038.1:10415-11423 GCA_042219765.1 Salsurabacterium abyssinicum (SeqCode) | reverse complement strand
TCGGTCGTTGTCCGGGGACGGAGGGGATCCTGAGGGCCGGGTCGCCGACTCGGAGGGGAGTGTAAGCGGTTCAAATGCGTCGGACAGTTCCGATCCTGTTAGGGTTCCAACGGCGGAGACGATTGCCTCATCCAGTGAGAAAAATTTGTTGAAGAACGTTTTGGCGTCATCCAGGGTCAGGTCCTCAACGGCCTCGGGACGACCGATAGGAGGATGCCGGTAGGGATGCTCACCGTAAAACCCCTCGAGTCCTCTGTCGATTGCCACACGTCTTATTTGATCACGGCGACTGGCGAGGGAAGAAAGCTGTTTGTTTTTGATTTGTTCGAAAAGGTCCGTTTCGACCGAGCTTAACGAAAAAAGGTTCTTAACGGTCCGAAGTAAATTCTCGCGGTGTTCCTCAATACACGTGAAGGAAAACACTGTGAAGTCCGGGTAAACCGAACTACCGATTGTCAATCCGTACTGGCTCTTGAAGCGATTGAATTCACGGTGGAATTTATTGCTGGTCCGGGCCGTTAGTAGGTTGGCGGTGAGATAAGCCAGCCCTTCACGACCCTCCGGGTCAAGTCCACTGCCAGCGGCCAAAAAAAGCCGAATCGTCACAACCGGTGGGGTATCGGCGTACTGATGCAATAGCACCAGCTTATTATCAAGCGTAGTTCGAGTTATTTTGTCGGGTTTTTTGGCGTCCGTTTCCGTCATCGTGATCACAAACCGTTGGAAAATACGACCTTTGCGACGATTGGCCTGATGAGCCTATTTCACTTTATTGATCCTGACTATAGTCCGTTGAGTTATTTTGTCGAACTTTCTTATTGACCCAACGAAAGGACCCTAACTATTTGAAGGCCGACCACCATCGACAAAAATGCGTCCTGGAAAATTGGGGGCTGGGTCAGGAATCCGGTACAAAGACGAGCCCCCTCCAGCCCTGGTCGATCAAGATCTCACGGGCCAGGTTGTGGACGTCGCCAGTGTCTATGGATTCGAGACGGGATACGTAAT
>JBDGPI010000038.1:0-10405 GCA_042219765.1 Salsurabacterium abyssinicum (SeqCode) | reverse complement strand
AGGTCTCCGATCGTGTGCCAGTAGCCCAGTTGCCTGGCCTGGCCCCGTGAGGTCTGTGCGCGATAGACAAAGTCCGATTTCAACGACGTTTTGGCTCGTTGTAGCTCGTCTTCGGAAATTCCCTCCTCGACGACGTCGTTTATGGTGGATCGTATTGCTTCCAGAACCGTTTGGGTATCGTGTTCGGTCCGAAACGTTATTCGAACGGGTCCTGCGTACTTCTGGGTCCAGAAACTTGAGGATACGGTGGAAACAAGCTCCTCGTCCAGAACTAGTCTTTCGTGAAGTCTGGAGTCCCTGCCCTTCCCCAGAAGTTCCATAAGACAATCCAGGGCCAGGCTACGGTTGGAGGACATACTTACGCCAGTCGTGCCGACCAGGCCGTAGGATTGATTGACCGGAGCGGGTTCCGATTGGATGCTGGTGGTCTCCGGTGGCGTTACTTCCGGAATATCAGCATAGGGACGAATCTTATTCGGCTCATCCCGAAAGAAATCAATTATCCTGGATTTTGCTAACTCCATCGAAAAGTCACCGGTTACAACTAACGACATTCTGGACGGACCGTAGAAGTGTTCGTAGTAGTCGCGGAGTTGACTGTGGCTGACCGACTGGAGAACGTCTTTTTTTCCGATGGTTGAACGATGGTAGGGGTGACCGTCGTAGAGAAGAGGGGCAAAACGGAGTCGTATTAACCGTTCAGGGTTATCCCTGTAGCGTGCAAGTTCGGAGAGTACCACGTCACGTTCTTTGTTAAATTCTTCCAGCGGCAATTGGGCCCGAAAGCCCATCTCCCGGAGTATCTCGAGACCCCGTTCCCAATGCTGGGAGGGGAGCGTGACGTGATAATTGGTGTAGTCTTTGGACGTTCCGGCGTTCAGGCGATCGCCGACCGATTCAACCCTCCGGTTTAATTCAGCCCCGCTGTAGTTACTGGTTCCCTTGAAGAGCATGTGTTCGAGAAAGTGTGAGAGCCCGTTGTTGGTCTCGTCCTCGTACAGGGAACCGGCTTCCACCCACAATTGGGTACTGACGGACTTCGCCTGTTCAACCGGCTTCAGAATGACTGTGAATTCGTTTTCCAGCGTAAACCGTTGGGCCGACCCGAAATACTCGTAAGTAGTCATAGGATCCTAACCATGTCGAGGGAATAATCGCAAATGGACATCCTACACCCGCATAAATTTCTACGAGCAAGAAAGTTTACGTCAGCCCCACCTTAATGAAAAGATAAAGAGCTAACTAAATAATACTTCTTCAGTCGAAGACCAGGAGGTTATCGCGGTGCCGTCGTTCAACGAAGAACGCTTGATTGTCCAGTCAGTCTGTGGGGAAATCACACATCCGATGAAAGGTCGTTCCCCATACGATATTACCGCCGAAGGGGAGCCAGTTGTCCTGCCAGGTACGGGTGGCATTACGTTCAATGCCCGCGTGGGCGACAGTGCGATTGACTGGGAGGCCGATCACGTCGAGCCCGGTGCCAGTTTCAGCCACATGGACGACAAGGCCGGTCGGCGTGACAAAAACAATTACGCCTTTAACATTCTTTCCTGTATTGGCAACGAAGCCGAGATTATTTCCGGTGAAGCCGAAGGCGAGACCGGAACCGTTATTGGAAAACACGGCGGTATCGAACACGTTATGGTCGACTTTCCCGATGAGGTACTGACCCAGCTCAGGGTCGGTGATCAGATTCAGGTGAAGGCCCAGGGCGTTGGCATGGAATTTGACTCGATCGACGCCGTAAAACCGATCAACTGCAGTCCCAGCTTGATTGAGTCCCTTGATCTTGAGTGGGACGAGGAACGGCTCAAGGTCCCCGTCACACACAGCATTCCGGCGAAAGTTATGGGTTCGGGACTGGGGGCTAACAGTACCAACCGGGGCGACTACGACATTCAGATGTTTGACGAGGGAGTTGTCGACAAATACGGTCTTGGCAGCCTTCGGTTCGGTGACATCGTTGCCATTACCGACGCCGATCATTCCTACGGACGAATCTATCGTTCGGGAGCTGTTTCAGTTGGTGTCGTGGTTCACTCCAGGAGCGTTATTTCCGGACACGGACCTGGGGTTACGACCTTGCTGACCTCAAGTGACGGTGCGATTGATCCCGTCCAGGACGAGCAAGCGAACCTGGCCGAGATTCTGGAACTCCGTGAGGACTGGAATTAAAACGTAACGGAGTCCAGTGGTATAAACCGTTCGTCAATCAGGCGATCAACGTCCACGAAACCCCCGCTATCCGTGTGTTCCGTGAGGAAGTCCCCCCAGGCAGTGTATGTCTGAAAGTCCTGGGAGAAGTTTGAGGTTAGTTCCGAGAGACTCGTGAAAAGCAGGGTGTTGATCCCGGGCTGTTCGAGCATTTCCTCGTAATTGTCCTCGATGACCTCCCGGCCCGCGTCGGGGTCTTCCTCGATCTCCTTGACTGACTGGTGCAGGACGTGCACGAAGTCCTTCAGTTCGTTGGGGGAATCGTTGGCGCATTGTTGAGAGGTTGCAAGGGCGAAATCGCCGTTGGCCGGAATGTCATAGTCGTCGAAGAACCAGAAGTCCACCTCGAAGTCGGCCTGTTCCATCTGGACACCCTCGGGATTGACTCCGGCACTTATCAGGGCATCGCAGGCGTCGTCGTAGAGCATTTTGACGGGATCGCGATCGGCTTCGATTACGTTAAGTTCCTCGACCTCACACTCCGACTCGGTCATGACGTCCAGCAGAAGCCGTGCCCGATCCGGAGACATGCCATTGCACAGGACAGTGTGAACCCCGGATAGGTCCGAAGGGTCGTCCACCGAACTGTCGGTTCGGAACAGTACCCCGGAGTCACTGTGAAAAAAGCGAGCGATACCGACGATGTCGTCGCCAGTGAGGAAATTGTTAACCAGGGCCAGGGGACGTGTAACCGCAAGATCGCAGTCTCCATCGACCAGGGACGTCAGATCCCCGGAGAAACTGGTTGGGGTTTGCCATTCCAGGGTGATACCTTTTTTCTGAAAGCGATCGTGGTGGTCCGCGTAGAGAAACGGTACGTGGTGGGGTTTCAAAGCTCCTTCGAGCTGGAGCGTCAACGTTTTCATTTAGGGGTCCTCCGAACTTGGGATCAATTTATGATATGGAAAGGTATTTCATTGGTTTGATCTGTACGAATTAACGCTTAAGTCTACCATAGTCTATAGTAGTAGTAACTCAACTCATTATGGCAACGGACTGGGGCAGTGTCGGGGGGACTGGTGATGTCATTCGACTAACACTTACATTTTACTAAATTGAGATTAAAATCTATGTCTCAATTTACTCTACCAGTAGCGGTGCCAGAAGGTTGAAGTGACTTTCATTCGGAAAGGAGGGTAACCAATGTCAGCCGTAGCGTCACTTGAGGAACTCAAGCAGGTCCAGAACGAACTCAAGAGCCTCAAGATGAAGGACGAGGAAATGTACGAGGATTTTGTTGAACTCTTCAAGCGGAACCGATCCGTCGGTTACAAAAACATCTGTAAAATGTTGATGGAGGAGACAACTCCCGAGGAACTAAAGGGAGTGGACGAGGACTAGACCACTTCGAACCGTTTCTACAGGGAGCGTTCCTTGTTCCTTCCCGTCTGCAGAAAACCCGTACCTTTATGTGAGTTACCTGACCCAGGTTAAGAGAGTATCACTCATGAATCGAGTTATAGTTGTCGAATCCGGTGCCAAAACAAAAACCATTCGATCCTTTCTCAGGGGGGAGTACAGCGTTATAGCCTGCGGGGGTCATATCGTTGACCTCCCCGAGGACGACCTGGGGATTGACGTCGACGACGATTTTTCCTTCCACCTGGAACCGCTCAGCTACCGGGGGAACGACAAGGTATCACGGGTTAGGGAACAGCTGGAGGACGCCGACGAAATTTACCTCGCGACAGACCCCGACCGGGAAGGGGAAGCCATTGCCGCCGATCTACTGGAGTTTTGTGTCGACGACGACGTACCCGTTTACCGTATTGAATTTAACGCCATTGTTTACCAGGCCGTCCAGGAAGCACTCGAGAATCCCCGTGACATCGACGAGGACCGGGTGGAGGCCCAGCGGGCCCGGCGAGTGCTGGACCGCTTAATTGGCTTTACGATTTCGGCCATGGCACAGTTTGATCCGGAGGGACCTGGTTGTCCGTCGGTCGGGCGGGTTCTGGCCCCGGCCGTGTCGCTGGTGGTGGATCGTGAGAACGAAATACGTAATTTCGAAACCCGGAAGTACTGGGAATTAAAAACTGACTTACAGGGGAACGGTACGGAGCTCGAAGCCACACTGGATCAGGAACTGGAGGAGTTCGACCAGGCCCAGGACGTCGTTTCCTCACTAAAGGACAACGGGAGCATGACCGTCCGGAACTGCGAAGTCGATCCGGAGGATACGTACAATCCCCTGCCGCCTTACACCACCGACAGTCTGCAGAACGAAGCTGATTATCTGCTTGATTTCTCGCCCGAGCGGACCATGGCCCTGGCCCAGGAACTCTACCAGGGGGTTGAAATCGATGGTAATCCTCAGGCTTTAATCACCTACATGAGAACGGATTCAACCCGTTTGAGTCCGTCGGCACTGAACCTGGCCAGTGAAACAATGGACGTCCGCGACGATCTCGACGAGGACCTCTACCAGGGTAGGACCTGGCAACCCCAGGGGGCCGAGCAGGACGCACACGAAGCCATTCGACCCACCGTGCCGAACGAACCGGAGTATTTTCCCGACAACCTGGAGGGCAAGATCGACGACGATCTGCTCCAGCTTTACCGACTCATCTACGTTCGGTTCCTCGCCTCGCAGATGAAACCGGCGGTGTATCAGAAAACCACCCTTGATTTAGAGTCGGGCGACCATACGGCCACCGCCGTTGGTTACGAAATGGACTCGCCGGGTTTTCTCCCGTTTTATCGTACCTTGCATCCGGACCACGGCCGTGAGGAAACCGATGTACCGTCCATCGAAGCCGGGACTGACCTTTCCATTGAAAAAATATGGCCCGAACCCCGTGAAACGCATCCCCCGGCTCGATACCGGGAAGGATCCCTCGTGTCGGAACTGAAGGATAGGGGCATCGGCCGTCCGTCGACCTACGGTGACATCCTGACAAAGATTAAGAAAGGCAGTGATGGATTCGGTTACGTTACGAAGGTACGGGGGACGCTCAGACCAACCGACCGGGGGGAGGACCTCTGCGAGTACCTCCACGAGAAATTTCCCGAGGTCATTTCTTACGAATACACCGCCGGGATGGAGAGGGAACTGGAAAAAATAGAGGACGGCGAAAACGACTACGAAACCTTCCTGAAAAACGAGTTTAACTGGCTTAAGGAGACTTACGAATACGCCAGCGAGAAAGGCTGGATGTCCGGGGAACGGCCGACTCCCGCACAGGTTGAGTTCCTCCGGAACCTCTCCGAGGAAACCGGAACGAACGTGCCGGAATCAGTCTTTGAGTCCAGGGACGAGGTCAGCGAGTGGATTGATAAACTTCAGGACGAAATAACACCAAGGGTCAAGCTATCGGAAATTTCTCCCGCGATGGTCGGTGACGTCGAGTGTTACCGGTTCCGGTTGTCCTTTAACCAGCCCCTCCCCGAGGAGGAGAAGGAATACCTGAAGGACAAGAAAATGAAGTACAAGCAGGGGGAGAAAGGTCAGCTTCCGGCCTATCAGTTCCAACGTCAGGACCGGCAGGTCGTGGAGGACCTGTGGGAGGAACTCAAGGAACGTTACTCCTCGTCGGAAAGTCCCCTGGAGGCCGAATTCCAACTTCCGGAAACGGCCTGATGCGAAACGATCTGATACCCTGCTGAAGGTTTGAAAACCCGGCTCCAGACCTCGGATTAATCCTCGTCTTCGTCGTTCTCCTCGTCCTCGTCGTCGTTTTCGGTCTCGGGCAATTCGTCCGGGAGGTATTCGTCGAGGCGGGAGTAAGCTTCCTGCTTGGAGATATCCTCAATCGCCATCAATTCCCCGACAATGAATTGCTGGGCCGTGTCGTAAAACCGTTTCTCGGTCACGTTCAGTTCCTGGTCGAGGAAGCGGGTATGGAGTTTCTTCAGTCCTTCCATCATGGTTTCAAGGTCACCCTGACGGACGTCGTCGAGCATGGACTGAAGTGATTTACGGTGAATTTTGTCGGGGTGTTCGCCTTCCTCTTCGTCGTATAATTCCAGTACTTCATCGGAAACGTTCTCGAGCATTTCCAGGAAGTCGGACCGGTCGGTCGGCGGACGGACGCCGACTTCTTCCTGTTCGTTTTTGGGAAGCATAACCTTCTGTTGTTTCAGCAGGATATCAATCACGTAGTAGTCGTTCTCTTCTCCGTTGCGCTGGATGGTTTTCTCTTCAACAATAGTTCCCGCACCGTAGTGCGGATAGATAATACTGTCACCGGGTTCAAATTCATTGCTCATAACAGGCACCTCCGGAAAAATTAATTGCAGTATAGCGTATCATTTTTACCTTTTTGAATAAACACAGGTGGCGTTATTCTGAAAGAAAAATTGATTATTTTTGTTCGACATGATTAAAGCTCTGAACCGGTTAATCTTACGTTGGACCGCCGGGTTCATGCCGGATGACGTTCGATCCAGAGTCCATGCTTTCTGAGGTCCGTAGGGCTCCATTGAACACGAAAAGACTACTTTTCCCTAAGGGAGGATTGGATGAGCATGTCAGAAACAGTGGTCATTACAGGTGCCAACCGCGGTATCGGACTCGAGTTTGCACGCCAGTACGCACGGGAGGGCTGGACGGTTATCGGGACGGCCCGAAATCCGGAGGAAGCGGATGAATTAAAGAATCTTGACGGTTCCGTTACGGTGCTTCCGCTAGACGTGACCGACGAAGACTCCATAGAGTCCTGCCGGAAGGCCGTCAACGATCAGCACGGATCCATCGACCGGCTGATAAACAACGCCGGCGTAATGGGGAGCAAAGAAGCGTTCGAAAACCTGGCCTCCGATGAACTTCGCGAAGTGTTCGACGTGAACTGTCTCGGGGCTTTCCGCCTGACACAGGCCTTTCGGTCGATGCTTGAAGACAATTCCGGGAGTGTCGTCTTTGTAACCTCCCTGATGGGATCAATCGAGGACAACCAGAGTGGGGGGTCCTACGCTTACCGCATCTCGAAGGCCGGGCTCAACATGCTGGCTAAAACGTTATCGGAGGATTTCGCTCCGGAAACCCTGACGGTCCTGCTTCTGCACCCGGGATGGGTTCAGACACGGATGGGAGGGCCCAGTGCGAAGATTAGCGTCGAGGAATCCGTCGGGGGCATGCGTGAGGTAATTGCCAGTGCTTCGGAGGAGGACCACGGCAAATTCCTCTCCTACGAGGGGGAGGAACTTCCCTGGTAAGTAGACTGGAAGTCCATGACGGATAGTGAATTTTCAGTGAGTTATTCTGATCAAAGACGCGACAGCTGCTTTCCGAATTGATTTACGCTGAATCCGGGTCCGTCCAGCAGTACTCCGTGTCTACCTCCAGGCGTCCGCTGGCCCATTCCTGAACCTCACGTTTGTTGTCGCGGTAATCGTCCTTCCAGGAGGCCGGTAAGTTCTCACGAAAGTAACTGCTGTCCATCAGTGTCAGCGATTCGTGGTCGGGATGGCGACCAGTATTAACGACATCTCCCATAAAGAACGTGGACGGTCCTGCATCCATGGCATTACTGACCTCGCACTCGAAGTAACCGTAGGCGTCGGAAAGGATCGGTAGCCCTCTTTCGGAGATTTCGTGGGGAAGGTCGGCGAGTTTGTCGTTGTTTTGGCCGCTCCGAAATCCAAGTGTTCGTATTAAATCAAATTGTTCCCGGTGAAGAAGATGAAGGCAGAAGAGGCCAGACGCCGTTATCAATTCGTGGGAGTAATGGGCTTTAAAGCAATAGAAGGCCACCCGGGGACATTCTGGTACCAGGGAGGCCCGAATAGCACTATTGGCTATCATACCGTTGGTCTCGGAGTTGGTCGAGCGGCTGGTGATGGCCACAACGGGTGATGTGAGGTTCTGAAGTAAGTCGTATTGATCACTCTTGTCCATGGTGTGTGGACCCCAATTGCAAGAATTTATAAAACACTTATATTATAGTCATTCATCATCGAGACCGTCCGAAGTGTTACCTGATCTATGACTTGAGGTGTATTACGTTGCGTTTCAGCTTCCGTAAGTTTTCGCTCTGTTTGTTTCTGGTGGCGTTTCTTTCGACTGCCTTCCTACCGGCGTTCGCTCAGGATGAAGAGCGCCTTGATATTCAAAATGCTCTAAAAATCGTGGAAATTATGGAAAACACCTACGAGGACGTCCAGGATTACTCCGTTATCACCTACAAGCAGGAACGTCACGGTGGTGAGTTAATGGCCCGTGAGAAGATTTTTACCAAATTTCGCAAACCCTTCAGTGTTTACATGAAATGGGTAAAGGACGACCCACCGGAACACAAAAACCCCAATCTCGGACAGGAAATGATTTTCGAGAAAGGCTGGAACAACAATAAAATCTACGCTCACCTCGGCAAGAGAAGTTATTTCCCAGCCTGGGTCACCAGTGCGTCCTCCTGGGTGATCGACTACACTGCCCTTGATCCTAAAGGGCGGGTTGCGACCATGTATCAGCGTCACACCATCGACGAGGTCCCCTTTGGAGAGACGATCAAGCGGATCTCGAAGGCCGTCCGAGCGGGTATAAAGTACCCCGAGGACAACGTGTATTTTACGAACCTCGGTTACAAGGAGGTCTTTGGTGAACCGAGTGGGTGTATCGAGGGTCACCTGCCCGGAGGAAAACGTGAGGCATACTACGACGACAGGATTATGGTCTGTATTGGATTGCGCACCAACATGCCGACCCAGATTAAAGTCCGAAACGACGAGGGGACGGTCCTTGAGAATTACCGCATGGACGAAATCACCCTGAACCCCGGTTACGACACCGAAGATTTTCGACCCAGTAACTCCGAATACAACTTCCAGTAAGGAGACCAACAATGAACCTTACGATCACTAAAGTTTCCGTACCGTTCGCTATTTTGATGGTTGTTGCCGCAGTCACGGCTGCACCCGTCACAGCTGAAACGCTGTCGTACGAATCGGCTCAGTCGTTTCTTGATTTAATGACCAAAAGCGTCAAGTCCGCCAGTTCCAAAGAGGTAACCGTCAGTGAACACTCCGATGAAATCGGGGACTTTGACCCCAACAACCTCGAGTCACTTCTTGCGTTTGTTAAGGACCATGCCAGCCGGACGAAAACCACGGACAACGCTCGTATCGTCGACAGGAAATTTCAGATGGTTGGCGATAACCTGTCGCTCTGTCTGGGGGCGGTCTTTCCGGAGGGAACCGTTGCGGACCTCACCGTCTGTCAGGATTTTCAAACCAACCTGCTAAACAGGGTAATCGTTAAAAATTCCGACGGAGCTGTAATCGGAAAGTACGAAATCAAGTAAGGTTTAAGGTCTGTGCCATTTTTTAAGAGATTCAACGGCTGAGGGAAACGATTCGATACTGCTCTCAGAAATACCGGATGATGCGGTTTGGTGGTGACGTCCGTGACGGTGAATGAGTCTGATTCGACCGGTATTGGATAACGTTCACCGCACGACGGGATGGACTGCTAATCCGACTAATGAGGTATGGTGATTGAACCCCGACCACTGAACACTGACGACTGACTACCGACGACAGGCTCCCCCATTTGCTCCCTCTAGTAGGCCATTACGGGGAGAGCCATCCGTTTTCGTCCCTCCGGTGATCGGTTTTGTCGTAAAAGGACACCCGTCTGGTTACATCTCGTGGCCCTGTTCAACCGATACAGTTATGATTGGGGCGTCCCCGATCCGGAGACTTTCGTCGAGCATACTCCGTTCGAGGTTAGTGCTTCCCACCTGGTTTTCAATGTCCCAATCCTCGCCCCGTTCGCAGAGAAAGACTATGTCGGGCTGCCAGTTATCGATCAACTCGTTGATGGTCATCGGGCTTGATGTTTTTTTCTTGTCGATAACCCGGTTTACGTTCAGTTCGTCCTCCCGTTCGTCGAAGGTGGCCTTGGCGTCCTTCCCCGCCCAGGTGATATGAAACCGGGAATTTTTGTTTAACTGCTTGATGACGTTCACTCCCAGGGTACTGGGTCCCAGTACAAGGGCCTGAATGGGATCGCCGGGATTACCTTTGTCCATGTTAAATCCACCCCATCTGGTAGAGAAAGTAAAAGTAAATGGTTGTGAGTACGATTAATGGCCCCGTGATAAGACTCCCGATTTTCATCATTTCCTGGGAGTTAATTTCGTCGCTGGCGTAAATCAAGGCCATACGAGACGACGCTGACGGCAGCAAAAATCCAAAGGTGGCACCGAATGCCATCGGTAGCATCAGCTGGAGCACCGAGGCGTAACCGGAC
>JBDGPI010000037.1:2678-4695 GCA_042219765.1 Salsurabacterium abyssinicum (SeqCode) | reverse complement strand
GCCCTGGCGTACCGGTTTGACACGACATCCGAGATGATGAAGACGTTTCTCTCCAACACGGATCCGGATCTGTTGTCACGACTACCCGACGAGCAAAGTAAAAAATGCCATAAGATCGCCGAGCGAATCATGGAACGGACCCTGGATGAAATTGACTTTAAAACACCCCAGGAACGTACATTTTCCTCGGAAACAAAGGACGAATCATCGGAAATACTGAATACGATCCGAGGAGCTCAACGTCTGCTGGATTGCCTGGACGATCAGGAGGAACTCACGCGCGGGAAATATGGGATGGTCTTCCGTGAGTTCAAAACGTACAACGATTACTTCCAGAACGTGGACAAAGACAAAGTGGATACCTTTCTGTACCGCAAGCTAAAATCAACGTTGTACTCGATACGAAAAATTCTCAAGACCTACTCCTGGAGTGACTTCGACGAATCCGATAGCGATCTATAAAAGGTTACACGGATTGCACAGATAAACTCAGTTTTGGATTCATTTTCATTCACTGGCCTTACCAAACATCTTCCTGTTTTTTTATAGACTGGATTTACTGGATAAACTTGGTTTTTTGGAAAGGTTTTACTGGATTTTTTAAGTGTGAGGGAAAAAACGAATGGAAGGTTGGACGTTTTCAACCGTGTACACTTTGTTTTTAAAACGTTCATAAAAACTTTCCCTCCCGGACGTATATTTTTTGGGATTACACAAAACGTCCCACATCTCACACGCCGGTTAATATGAGTTGTCCCAGATTCTTTTTTCGACCATAATTACTTCTTCACCAGCGTTTCGCGGGGCACGACCTGACACTTGTACGCAAGGATGATTTATCATGTCCGAAGAAATCGACACGACCATGGCACGCAACCGGATGGAACGAATGACCGACCTTTACGACAACCTGGAAGACATTCTCGATCGATCCTTTAACACCGTCAATAAATACATCAACCAGATCCAGGGGGACGTCGACGAGTTCGATCTTCCGGGGGACTTACCCATCAACGTCCCCGACAAGGTCAAGGGCCAACTCAAGGGTTGGATCAACGAGTTGTCGGACGAGGAGAACTTCGAACAGGTAAAGGAGATCATCCTCGATGAACTGATGCACGACGAAAAACTCCAGCACACGGTTGAAGCGATCAAGGGGGAACGACCGCCCCGAATCATGGTGCTCGGTCGCACCGGGAAGGGAAAGAGTGCACTGATTAATGCCATCTGCGGGGAATACGTCGTTGAAACCGATCCGGTTCACTCGGTGGGGATTGAAGGGGGAGTACAGAGAAAGGAGATTAGCATCGACGAAGCGACCAACTTCGAACTGCTCGACACGGAAGGATACGCCGAAATTGCCGATGAGAAGGACGAGACCGCCCGGGAAAAGCTAAAGCAAAACATCAAGGAATTTCACCCGGACGCTATTTTGTTTGTAACCAACATCAACGACCGGGATTCCTTTGACAACGACACGGAGGTCTTGAGTTCGACACTGGAGGACCTCGGCGGGGACATCGCAGAAATTCCATTGATCACGGTATTAACACACGCCGACCAGCTCCCTCCGAATTCACTTCCCCTGGAGGAAAAACAGGAGGAAATTGGGGGACGAATCGAGGAGATCGAGGAACTTCTGGAAAAGCGGGAGATTTCCGCAAATGATATTATCCCCGTTTCCTCCCGGATTGACTGGTCGGAAGATCGACCCTGGGAGCTATCCGAGTGGGGGGACGTTACCATCGAGCAGGACCACCGTGAAAACATTGACGAGTTAATCGAGGCGATCGCCGACAACATCCGCCCCCACCTGACCCGCGGGTTCACGGTTACGACGCGTATCGATCGAACCCCGGAGGGGATCCATGGTCGCGTTCTCGTCGAGTTCCCGACGGGCGATACGATCGAGCCGGGCATCCCCTGTGAGGACCTCGCGTTCGCGTACCGGGATACCATCGCCGAGTACGGGTTCGAGAAGGAATCCCGGTTCGGGTATCGGCCGGGTGGAGGCGAG
>JBDGPI010000037.1:1405-2668 GCA_042219765.1 Salsurabacterium abyssinicum (SeqCode) | reverse complement strand
CCGACAACATCGCCGACGAAGCGGCTTTCCAGTTTCTGTTGCTTTCACAGGTGAACCTCTGTCTGAAACGGTTCACGGACCGGTTCATCCACGCGTTTGGCTCGGCGGGGTTCACCGTCGCACAGAGCGGAATCCCCCTGTCGGATTTCCCGATTCTCCTGTTACTGGAAATGATACTCGTAATTCTGATTGCCTACCTCAGCGGACGCCAGATCGAAGTGAGTGTTCTTACCGAAATGACCCGGGCCCTGGGCTACACCGGGCTAATCGGTTACGCCAGTTACCTAACGGCTCAGTTTTTCTCCTCGCTATCCGGACCACTGGGAACGATTTTCCAGTACGATCCGTTAATCGCGTACGCCGGGATATGGTCGATCGGAATGGTTGCCCGGGACTACTTTGTGTTTGGCGTCGTCTACGAGAAAAAAGCCGTTAATTACCTGTGGGAGATCTTTCAGAATACACTGGATACCGTTCGATCGCGGGAGGAATCCCCGGGAGAGGTATCCACCGACGAGCTTCCCGACGACCTCCCCTCGTCCAACTCATAGTCACTACATACAAGTAAAATCTTTAGCCCCCACCTGAGCTGAATTGGTATGGTTGCCTTACGATTTTGATCTCCCGTTTGGAACGTTCGATTACTCCATAATGAACAGTACTACATCGATTCCTCGGCCGGGATCGTAATTCACCGATAGCTCATGGTGCCCCTCAGCACCTTCCTTCCCTCACTTCAATTTCATCAAAACAGGAAATCACGAATAATGTTTGTGGAACAAATTGAAGAAAAAACGACGTGAGTAACTATCGTATCTTATATCGTGAGATAAGCGATGCACCGTTCAAGTACATAAATCAAACACATTATCTCGAGGGAGTGAGCTTCCGGAACTAGTATCCGACTGACATAGACCACCCGGATACATTACATCAATTGACCATTATCGGAGTCCCTCGTGTCACGTCCGTTAAGCTCGCAGAATTACACCAAGCACAATCCCTATGTTCCAAAACGATACACGGATCCCGGAAACAACCTCCGGGATCCGGAACGCTCGGCTTTGCTTATGAAAATTCCACCAATGGTTTGATCACGTCGTCCTCCTTGCTGGCCATGAGGTCAAACGCCTGTTCGACCTCGTCGAAGGAAAACCGGTGCGTGGTCATTTTCGTGGGATCCACACGACCCGTTTCGATCATACTAAGCATTCGACTCAGCCGTACGCGCCCACCTGGACACAACCCGGTATTGATCGACTT
>JBDGPI010000037.1:0-1395 GCA_042219765.1 Salsurabacterium abyssinicum (SeqCode) | reverse complement strand
TACCGACCCCCCATTCCTCACGGGGAATCTTCACGTACTCACCTTCACCATGGTAACCGACGTTCGAGATCGTTCCACCTGCACGGGTCACTTTCACACACTGCTCAAACGTTTCCGATGAACCGAGCGCTTCGATAGCGGAATCAACTCCTTCACCACCGGTCAACTTTAGGATGCGCTCGACAGGATCGACTTCGGTAAAGTCGACGATCTCATCGGCACCGTACTCGCGGGCTAACTGTTGGCGATTGTCCACCGACTCGACCGCAATCACCTGGCTGGCTCCCTGGAGCCGAGCTCCCACAGTACACATGAGACCGATGGGACCCTGGGCGAACACGGCCACGGTTCCGCCCATCGGGATGTCGGCGTTTTCTGCTCCCATAAATCCCGTGCTCATCATGTCGGTCACGTAGGTGGCTTCTTCGTCGGTGACTCCCTCCGGTATTAAGGCCAGGTTTCCGTCGGCATCATTGACGTGGAAAAACTCGGCAAAAACACCGTCCTTCACGTTGGCAAATTTCCAACCACCGAGTGGTTGATCGGACTGGGAGGGATGACCGTCCTGGGCCGCCTTGGAATTCCAGTCCGGTGTGATGGCCCCCACGGCAACACGATCACCGGTGTCAAATTGATCCACGTTCTCACCCACTTCGGCAACAATCCCCACCGCTTCGTGACCGAGCGTCAGGTTTTCCCGTTCGCCGATGGCACCATGAACGGTATGCACATCGGAGGTACAGACCAGCGCCTTTGTTGGCTTGATAATGGCGTCGTTGGATCCACACTCCGGCATCGGTTTCTCCATGATGTCGGTTTCTCCAATTTGTTTCATAACAAAGGACGTAATGTCCCTCTTCCGTTTTCCTTCCCCGGGTTTTTCCACCGTTGCTCCCTTTTTTGATGACATATCCATCAGCTCCCATGAAATGAGTTGAATTACTATTCTTCAGAGAGAGTTTATATTCTCCCGCAAAATCGATATATGACACGGATCATGATTTCTGAAGGTAGCATCTTGGAAGGGAATTTTACTATCGGGTAGGTACCTGAAATATACACAAAATTAGGTAAGCAATGCTGGAAGTTCGATCGGACCGACGTTAATTCGGGACTTTCCACGCTCAAACTACGACAACCACAGAACTCCTAAAACCACACAAACTATATTAATACAATAATCTCATAATATCATGATATTATTAATTGTACAATTGTTGAATTGAACAATTGTTGAGTCCCCTGCAAAAAGTCCTAAAACGGTCAAAAACCTCCATCAAACTGATAGGATGATAGCGGATTTGATACCCGGAATGAAAGGGGAATCATGATGTTCAAACAACACACCGAGCACGAACAGGAATCGTTACTGGGCATACACAGGGATTTATCGGA
>JBDGPI010000036.1:66690-73095 GCA_042219765.1 Salsurabacterium abyssinicum (SeqCode) | reverse complement strand
GATCGGCGGCGAGAAAGCTAATCGATGATCTAAAAAGAAGTCCTGGTGAATACCTCGAAGAACGGACCTGGCAGTGGATTACTATCGACAAACTTGCTTTCGACAAAGCAAAAAACCTCATCGGTAAGACGGGCGGAGTCAGTATCCAGCTGGAACTTCCCGAAAGGAATTCCTTCCTTGTCTCAAGTAAAAAAGAGAAAAACATCGATCGACTCAGGGGGTTCATCAATAAAGTACAAGCGAAGTTTAAACCAGAATCCCCGGTGGAGTTCTACAAGTTGAAACATCTCCAGCTAACCACTGACGAAGAAATAGATGAGTTCGAGGAGAGCCTTGAGGAATTGCTCAGTACTGTACTTTCCGACGTTGACTACGGGTTTCTTGTGAATGCTTTTGGTCAGGGGGTCACCTATTACACCCGATCCGACAGGATGTCCGATTTGAGGTCAGCAATTGCCAGCATGGATACATCCGCTTACGAACACAGCCGGGGGGAGCTTGTGACATTTACACCGAAGTACCGAAGCCTGTCCGAGGTCTCAGATTTCCTGACGTCCCAAAATTTGGCCAGGGTAGTGACGGTTACCTCCGGGAAGGTGTTCTTCTATCCGAAAGAGGACAAAAAGCTTATACTGGAGCGACTGCAGACGCTTGATTCAACCAGTCAAAATACCTTCAGTTATCGGCTTCAAAATTTAAGTGCCGGGCATAATGTCATCGATCAATTAAAAACGCTTGCCAATCAGCTGGACCTTAACGTTCAATTCAGCAGTGATGCCGAGACAAATAAAATATTTTTCACCACGAATCAAAAGAACCGCAGCAGCGTTCGTTCCCTTCTTAAGTCATTTGACCAGGCTGGGTTTGATGGCGATAGGGCACTCTTGAATTTCTCACCAAGTTACGTGTCCCCCAAAACACTTCGTGAACCGGTAAATTCTCAGAACCTTGGCGAAGTAGTGATTGCGAATGAACAGAAAATCACCCTTCTGGTCCCATCGGACAAGAAAAAGAAAATTCTTAGCATACTCAAAAAAATTGATGATCCAAATCAGACCTTCAAGGTCGTTCACCTTAACCGCCGTAAAGCCAGTTCTGAGCTTATTTCAACACTACAGACAATACTTTCCGACCTTGGGATCAGTGCTGAGATTACGGCCGATCCCAAAACGAACAGTATTCTCTACGCCGTCCCGAACGAAAATCAATCCGAGGTCAGACGAGTTATTAAACGCCTTGATCAGTGGCAGAAGCAGGTCCTGATTAAAGCAGTTTTAGTCGAGATAAGGCTGGGCAATCAGCAACGGCTTAACCCTCAGTGGATTGCCAACCCCAGCTCAACTCGGAGTCCCTTCATTAACGAAAATCAATTTGACCAATCCGAGAGCATTGGTCTCGGATACAGTCTCGGTTCACAGGGCGGGGATGGAGGTCTGTCGGCGCTTCTTCAGGCCGATGAATTTCTCACTGTCTTACGCTGGATCAAGCAGAATGAAAGAAGTAAAGTCGTCACCAGGCCCTCGGTTACGGCGTTGAACAACCAGAAAGCCAGTATTGACCTCTCCGAGCAGCGATTTTATCAATCCCCGGTCTTTGACGATGAGGGAAATGTCGTTAGTACTGAATTTACGTCTCAGTCCGCAAATAAAACCTTACAGGTAACTCCGACGATTACCGAAAGTGGCAACATCATCATGAATGTTGAGATTGCAAATGACGTTTTTGGCGTTCGTCCCGGTCCCTCCTCTCCCTTTCCGGTTAATCGTCGGGTGACACAAAACCAGGTTCTTGTTAACGACGGTCAGACTATTGTTCTCGGGGGATTTAATAAATCAAAGAACACCGAACGTGTTCCGTACGTTTCCCAGCTTCCGCTTGTTGGGAACCTGTTTAAATCCGTCACCGACGATCAAACCCGCAGTGAGCTTGTAATCTTTCTGACGCCTCACGTGATGGAATCTCCCGGTGATCTTGATAAGAGTAGTGACCGTACCTTTGACGGATTCGAAGAGTTGGAAAAGAATCCTGACCTGATGAGTTCGGCGGTATCCGGCGAGACGCAGCCGAAATCGAAACGAAGCAGGAAACCATCTCCGGGAAGTCTTTTTCTGAAAAAAGATGTTCCTCCCGAGGGCGCTCAGCGGGAAAACATTAATACAATCGCTGAGAGCTCGCTCGAGGAGGGAATTTCCGAGTCCTACGCCGACCGTATTATCGAAGATCGACAAAAGAATGGATTCTACTCAGGCTGGTCGGATCTTAAAAATCGCCTGAACCTCACCCCTCAAGAAATTAAACGACTGCGCAGTGTCTACCGCCTATCAGTTCCCGTCCTCAACGTTAACGAGGCGTCCGCCGAAGAGCTCGCCAAACTGCCGAATCTCGATTCCAACCTGGCGAATAACATCGTGGATTATCGGTTCCAGTCCGGTAAGTTTCGCTCCCTTCAGGGGCTCTACCAGGTTTTTGGTATTGACGAACAGGTTTTCCAGGCGATCGAACCGTACCTGTCGATAGAATAATGGATAGGTTCCGCTGTACGGAGAAGCAGTGTTTCTTCGGTATTAAGCTATCTCTGATCCTTGTTCTCCTATCCTTATTTGTACCCACCCAGCTCTGGGCCGAAGCCTCCCTGACCGTTTCGAACGATGTTGAGACGGTGGGTAACCAGGCTATGGCCGCAGGACAAAACTTACTGATCTTTGACGGATCACTGGAAAACTCCGGTGACTCCGGTGCCACCATCAATAGTTTCACCTTTTCCTTCAACGATGAGGCCGGTTTGGACAATCCCGAGAACAATATTGACACGATGGTGGTTACCCTTGGTGGCACCACGGCGCAACTGGATGTTGACAGTGGACCAACCGGTCCAACCTATACTGCCGATCTGGGAAACCCAATATCGGCCAACTCCTCGCGCATTTCTTTTACCGTCAAACTGTTTGCCCTTGATGGCCCAGTTCATGACGATCAGTTTAATTTGGTCTTTGAAAACATCAACGCTACTGAGGATACCAGTGGCAAGACGATTAATATTAACGACATAGGTTCATCCGATATAGTGACCATCAAAAGTCTCATTATTCCTTACGAAAACATTGATGAGGAATTCGATTCAATCGGAAACGTAACGTTGCCGGATGTCCTCGCCGCGGAAAGCGATAGAATTCCACTCCTCTACATGGAATTTGGCGGTCAGAACAACGGTGACAATCCGACTCTTGGTTTCAGTGAATTAAAATTTCGGGTCCGTCAGTTGTTGGGTGAAATTATCCCCGGAGGTACCTTAGACGATCGGTTTGGTGATTTTCGCGAGGTTGCGTTAATTCGATCCGACGAGAAGCTATATCAAAACGGTTCCAGGGAGGAACTCTTTTCTATTCCTCGCCACGCCTTACCGGACACTCCCCCAGGCGCGGATTCATACGTGATTGATTTTGCCGAGGCCACCAACGACGCCGCACCGCCCCCTGGAAATGACAATGAACGCTTTAGTGAAACCACGAACAACGTATCGTACTACATTACGGTCAAGACCAACAACGGCTGGGGGGAGGACGCCGAGCCCCGTTATAGAAACGACCAGTACTTCGGTTACGGGGACGCCTGGGACGCCTGGCTTGACACGGGAGCGATTAGTTTAACGAACGGGGTCACTAACAACGATTTAGGCGATACAACCGTGGATGTTACCCAGGGGGTTATGAGTAATGGTTTTGATGATCTGGTAGGTATATCCTCCGAAGTCGATAAATTGCTCGGCAATCCTACTCTTAAACAGGACGACAATGTCGGACTCGATTTCCATCCCGACCGTCTTTTTGGATTTACGGTCCTCGGTTCCGTTAACGATGACGGTAAACAAACCACTCTGGATTCTATAAAAGTTGAGTTCCCCAGGAGTTCCGCTAATTTTGTGCCCGAGGACGATTTACGGAGTCTCAAAGCGAATAAATTCAGTGGCCTCTCGGTCTGGTACAACCGACTTCCCATAAACTCGTACGGTCCGGAAGATACTCTTCTGCCCATTTCTCCCGAAAATTCATCCTGGATATCCAGCGACACGGTTACTCTGGAATTGAAAGACGGTTTTCAGTTACCCAGTCCGACCGAGTTTAAACCAGGTGCTGATGCTCTGGAGTCAGGCCGGGGTCTGAAATATGATTCCGACGTAATTTATATTGCCGCCCTGCAGGATAGAACGGGGAATCGCCCCGATACCTTCATTGCGAGAATCCCACTTGGGGGAGTCCAGTTTGATCAGGGGGTAAGTGCCGACGAAGCGAGTGTTAATGAACCCAGCCCACAGGTCCATCGCTACCGAAGACCTGACGAAATAAGTCCTCGTGTTGCAACGGGAAACGATACTGCACAGCAGGTAACGAGTGAGTTCAGTCAATTAACGGACAACAACCAGGAGATCGGTGCCCCCAGTGGTCCAATCCCTATCATTGGTATTAATGCCCGTGATCACGCCGATCAGGTCGGTACCCAGGGGAACCTTTATCAGGTTGACTTGACCTTCGAGGAACCCGGGGAGTCAAACGACTTCACCCAGGATGACCTGAAGCCCCTCTCCAACGATCGAACCAGCGGGGTCGCTATTTTTCGTGACGACAAGGATGACCCGGACAACAGCCCCGGGAAATTTGACCCTCAAATAGACGACCTCGTGCCGCTCGACGTATCGGATCCAAGAACCAGGAAAGACGCACCGACAGGCCGTGGTGAGGAATCTCCACTGGTTCGTTTGATTATGGATAACGAAAATACCGAACCACTTGCGGTACCGCCGGACGACTCGGACACGAATGCCGGCGACGATTTTTTCATTACGGTAAATATCAGCGATAACGCCGACAACAAGGATGAGTTCTCGGCCGTTATTGGGAATCCAAAGACCGATGATCGTGTAGTTCCTCGAATCGATTACATCAATGACCCGGGTACCTCCGTTGTAACCAGTATTTTTGCCAAAGGAGAGAGCGCTTCAACGGATCGTTATTATTCCGATCGCATCAGTGTTAATACGATTAATTCCTTTGACATTACTCCCAATCTCAACTCCAATCTCACGGTTGATGTTTCCGGCCGCAGGGTGAAACTTTTCGGGATGAATGTTTCCGACGGTACGAATGGGGATCAGACCCTGGAGGAAGTTACTACTCCTTTTAATTTCAAAGCAAACTCCGATTCCACTGATATTCGTCCGCTTACGGAGGGCAAGAAGAGTGGAGTATCACTCTACCGGGACGACGGAGACGGAGAGTTTGAGGTCAACGAGGATCCAAATATTGGACTCTCGAATCCCTCCTGGACGGTCAATTCGGGGACGGCGACCGTTAATTTGACACCGGATACCACTGTTGAAATTCCCGATTCGGATGTCAGCGGTCTCGATGATTTTTTCGTGGTGGCCCGGGGCTCAAAAACCGTTGGTATTGGTGATACATTTTCCGCGTCAAATGGTGGCGGGGACGTCCGATTCAGTGTGGAGGAATCCCCCGAGGACGAGGCGGGAACCACGGCACTTATTACGGGGTCCCTTCCGATTTTGATCAATAACCGAACACGGAAATCGTTGCAGAGAGTAAAGAGAAGTGACAATCCGTTTGATGTTCTGGGGATAAATTCAGCTGATCTTGGTCCCGACGACGAGGATTTACAGATCGTAACCGTCGACTTTGATGACGTCGAAGAATCAAATTTTGGCCGTTCGGACATTAAGTCGCTTTCACGCAGTCCGTCCAGTGGTGTAGGGATCTGGAGGGATGATAACAGCAATGGCGACTTTGATCCCGGGAGTGATGAATTTCTAAAACCCGATAGTGCCCCGACGTTTGATGCTCAAAATCAGGTGGAGTTACAATTTATAAATAATACCTCGATCGAGGACGATACTTCGATTCCGGACGATTTCGATAATAAAGATGATTTCTTCGTTGTCCTAAGGGTTAGTAACACTATCTCCCATGCTGATGATTTTCGCGTTGATATTCCTGTCGGTGGCATTGAAACCACTCAATTCAGTAATTCAGGTTCCGGACGGACCAACACTATTGTCTTTGAATCTCCAAACGCCGCTTCCATCGCTTTTACGGACACGGGTCTGATGGCCGATTATCTTCTGGCGGAGGTCACGGTATCAGGACAGGACACTGTGGCGTTACGGCTTGCGAAAGACCGGGACGTGGGTCTGGCCCCTTCGAGTTACGAAAGAGTGGCGGTCCGCTCGCCGGATGAACCCGGGGGGTCTGTGTTTACTTTTGAAGAAGTTGAGGTCAGCATCGACGTTGATACCGTCGGTATAGTTGCCAGAGCGTTCAATGACAGTGGATATACCGAATATACCGATAAAGAAGTCCTTACGCGGGATTCCCTGGCCGGAATTGACCTGGACAG
>JBDGPI010000036.1:63340-66680 GCA_042219765.1 Salsurabacterium abyssinicum (SeqCode) | reverse complement strand
ACGAATCGACCGGCGGGATCCGATTTGTCCAAGGGCGACGCAATGGCAGCGGATGAGAATTTTGGAATTACCGTTTTTGGCGATAAGGGATCTTCCAGTAGTAATACCAATTCAAGCGATCCGGCTTTTGATCCCAGCAACGGGGAGTCGCTAAAAATCATTCCGCCGGTGGACTCCGTAGCTACGATTAAAGTCTATAACATGGACCAGGAGCTGATCTTCGAGACATCCTCCAGGGCTCCAGGCCGCCCGGCAGAATGGGATGGATCCAGCTTCAATACCTCCATCGTAAATAACGGTGTCTACGTTGTAAAAGTTAGAAGTGGCAGTGAAGTAAAGACCTTCCCCGTGGTTGTGCTCAAGTAATGCTTCGGACACAGCTTTCGCTGGCACTGGTTCTCAGCTGGTGCTTTTTGGTGGGGTTTGGTTCTGGGGCCCTGGCCTCCGGTCCCACTTACTGGGGGACACCTGCCCGAGGTATGTCCGGTGCTTACACTGCCGCAGCCGGTGGGATTAATGGAATTTCCTACAATCCGGCCAGTTCCAGTTCAATCACGGACTACGAAGTTACGACCGATTTCACCCGCTTCTCTCAGAATAATTTAGATGTCACTCGCGGCTCAATGGGAGCCGGTATGGGCACCGGTCTTTTCACGCAGGCCCTGGCATTTAACCGGACGGCTTTGAATTTTGGATTTGACAATTTTTCCCTGACAACCCCAGGATTAAATCTTAACTACAACGATAACATATTATATTACAATGCGTCATTACAGCCCTTCTCATCCGTACGATTGGGAGCAAACGCGAAGTATTTCAGTGTCAGAAGTGACGTTGAAAATGCTAACGCGATCGGTTATGGGGCTGATCTTGGTTACCAGCAATTCATCACCAAACGAGTTATCTTCGGTATCTCCGTGCTGAACTTGACCGCCAACCGTGAGTGGGATTCCGGTTTGACCGAGGAAATTCCCATGCACATACGGGCCGGGGTTCGTGTCAGGCCCATCAGGGGACTGGCCGTCGAAATTGATGCTGTCAATGATGAGATAACCGGTTTTAATTCCGTTTCGGGGGGCGTCGAGTGGTGGTTGACTCGGAAAGTCGAAGAAACGGGTCGGCGTGTCGGTCTAACCTTCCGAGGGGGAGTGGAATTTGTTCAAGTTGGAAACAAACCGAGAAAGTTTTCCGCTGGCGTAAGTTTTAAAACGACCGTGGGTGAGATTCATTACGCTTTTGTAAAAAACTCCAATTTCAATAACCAACAGCAATTCGGTCTGACGCTTAATTTCGGTAAAAATCGCTGACGGCTTTCAGTTTTGAGACTTCCCTTCCTACGGGGACCGTTTTGTTTTAAACTTTACGCTCGCTTCCCGGGAAAAAATTGTCAGTACAGATTTTGCACTCAATCCCAATTGTTCAGCTAATCCGAACATTCGGAGGTTCTCAGCATGCAGCAAACACTTGCAATCATAAAACCCGACGCCGTCAAGAAGAATGTCATCGGTGATGTCATTGATCGAATAGAGACCGATGGTCTAACGATTAAGTCACTCAAAATGATTCAGCTTCGCGAGGAACAGGCCGAGGAATTTTACGCGGAGCACCGAGGGACGGATTTCTTCGACGGTCTGGTTGATTTTATGACCTCCGCTCCGGTTGTTCCCGCCGTTGTGGAGGGTGAGGACGCTATCACCCGTCTCCGCACGTTAATGGGAGAAACGGATCCTTCTGAGGCGGCACCGGGAACTATCCGGGCCGAACTGGCCGATGGCTTACCCAACAATATTATTCACGGATCCGATTCACCCGAGAGTGCCGAAAGGGAGTTGTCCTTTTTCTTTTCTCAGGCAGAACGGTTATAATTCTCTCGAACCATCTGAAACTACTAACCATCAGGGGGCCTGCATCGTGAGATGATTTAATTTCAGGAGCGTCGTTATGCAGCAACAGGTCCGTACGGGCTGGTATCTGGGGCTTATCCTGGTGGCCATCACCCTGGGATGTTTGGTTCTCGCTCTGAGGGACGACTACCGTTTTAAGCCCATCATTGAATCCAACAAAGATTATTACCCGGCACTTACGGTTCGTCCGCCTTGACCCAAAAGCGATTCCTGAACCTGCTTCTACTGTCCACCCTCTCCTTTATCGCAGGCATAATCTTCGCGATTGATTATCCACTGCACCCTGAGCCGCTCTTTTATTTTGTATCGATCCTTTCCGCCGTTGGTCCTCTTGCGGTTGTTTTCACTTACGTATTCCTACCGGACAGTCCCCTTCGACAGACGTTGTTATTGATCATTCTTGCGGCCTTTGCTTTTTTTGTGGGCTGGGGTCGTTACTCGTCAACGTTGATGCCCCACCACAAGCATCACTTATCGCAATTTACTGATTCGGAAGGGTCCAGGAAAGTCACCCTTACGGGAACCGTGATCGATCAACCCTCGGTGAACCGTAAGGATGCCGAACTTCTTGTAAAACCTGAGATGGCCAGTTTACCGGAAAATGATACTTCTCCGACAAAGGTTACGGCGGGTCGTTTTCTGATTCAGGTATCGAGACACGGGAAGGAACTTTCCCTTGACTACGGTCAAGTCTCAAGAAACGAGGTTTACGGGGACCGGATTGAAGTCACGGGCACTTTGCAGCCGTTTATGCCCCGGAAAAATCCTGGGGGATTCAACTACAGGGGTTTCATGAATCGAAAAGGAATTTACGGGGCGATCTGGTCCCCGGATTCCCTCGAGCGAGTAGAGAAGTTACCCGGTCATCCGGTGGTTGCATGGTCACTTGAACTACAGACGGAACTTCTGAGGGTCATCAAAAAAACTATGCCTCACCCGTATTCCGCTTTTCTCGGCGGTTCAACACTGGGGCTCAGGGGAGGGCTTGAATACGCTAAAAGCCCCTTTGGAAAGGGTGAGGGCTTAATCACAGAGGAATTTAAGGCCGCCGGGACGTATCATGTTCTGGCCGTTTCGGGGCTGCATGTCGGCGTGGTTGCTGGGGTTTTACTGGCTGTCCTGGCCGGATTAAGACTTCCCGGCGAAATTTATGCTCCAATACTTCTTGCGGCCCTGGTAGTTTTCACGGTTATCACCGGCGCCCGTCCGGCGACGATCCGAGCGGCAATAATGACAGGGCTTATAATTATCGGTCTGGCGTATTTAAACCAGGGACTGAGGGATTCGGTTATATTCGGATTAGCACTATCCGCTTTACTGATCCTGCTTTTTCGGCCGAGATTAATTAACGAAGCTTCATTCACCCTCTCGTTTTCGGCAGTGTTGTGCCTGGCTGTACTAACCGGTCCCATTGAATCGCTACTCGAACACATCCG
>JBDGPI010000036.1:62666-63330 GCA_042219765.1 Salsurabacterium abyssinicum (SeqCode) | reverse complement strand
GTTTGCTCAACGTCGTTTACCTGGTTTACGGCCTGGAATTGGTTCTTCAATCTGGAAGTGTTTGTTCCGTACTTTCTTGTCTGGAGTGGGATTTTTTACCTAACCATTCGATTTGATCGCAGTCACACGCTTCTCAACGGATTCGGTTTTACTTCTTTTCCGACAGCTATCAGCGGCTTCCTAGCCGCTCAATTTGCAATTCAACTCGGCATGATGTGGCCTCTCTCGGCTTACTACTTCTTGAAGTATCCTCTTGCCGGTGGCTACGCAAACCTTCTGGCCATGCCACTGGTTGGTGTCGTCGTCCCCCTCGGGATAGTTGCTGAGTTAGCGGGACTTCTTCCGGTAATTGGAGACTGGCTGGCGCTTGTCGTGAATGCCGGGAATTATTTAGCTGTTGCTGGTTTTATGTGGGTTTCTCACCTGGCGGCAGACTACATACCCTATCCGGCCGTCCGTGAATTTGAGTTGATTCACCTTATTTTTTTATATGGGATCCTCTCCGTCCTGGCGTGGTGGGAGACGTACCTGAATTGTCTCAAACAATTTCTCTACTGGGTTACTGATAATATTTTTCACAAGCTTACAGTTGAGCCGACGGTTGTCCTGGGTTGGCTTGTTGGAATCTTTGTGCTTGTAATGACGTCTCTTACTTGTTGGCAAT
>JBDGPI010000036.1:55497-62581 GCA_042219765.1 Salsurabacterium abyssinicum (SeqCode) | reverse complement strand
CAGCTGTTGCGGTAAGAACTCCCGATGGGAGTAATTTCCTTCTTAACGGAGGGCGACGGGTCTGGGACTGGCACAATCCTGGCAATCTTCCCGATCGTCATGATGTTGGTGAACGGACGGTTGCTCCATTTTATCTGAGCCGGCGAACGAAAACCCTCGATCTGGTCGTAGCTCAGTCCACCGAACCGCAGTATCTCGGTGGTCTTCCGTATATTTTGAAACAGTTTGCGGTTGAACGGGTGGTGGGGCCGCTCCAGAAGGAGAAATTTATTCCACTGAGAAAACAGACTTATTTAAATGCTCTCGGGGATGAGTACTACAGGAGTCACTCCGGATCCAGTTGGTTTCAGAACGATTACTACGGGAGCTGGAAGCGGTTCTGGAATCCGATTAAAACTCGAGAATTTCCCGGTGGTCGGAGCGAGTTAAAACTTAAAGTGCTTCATCCCCCGGCGAACACAAACTACGAGCACCATAGTTCCAGTAACCGCTCGCTGGTATTAAGTCTGAAAGTGGGACCTGACTTTTCGATGTTACTCCCGGGTGATATACGCGGGGAAGCCCAGAAGGATCTCGTTAAGTATTATTCCAAAGACACTATAAATCATGATGTTATGCTGGTTCCTTCCAATGGAACACAAAAGAGTAGTTTTCGCGAAGACTTCGTGAGGGCCGTTAATCCGAACAAACTTATTTTTTCCACGGGCTATCCTGACATAAAGGGTCCTCTGGCGGGCAAACTCAGTAAACAGCTCTCGAGGAACTGGAGCAAAGCCCGGTCGATGTTCTCAGGGGACAATCTCTATCGGACCGATCGGGATTATGCGATTATGCTATCAGTCGACACTGAGGACGTTGTAATTGAGACCTACGCCGATCGTGTTTCCGAACCCGAGACGACTGGGCAACTGGCCCTTTGAGTAAGTCCCAATTGTACCTCGGTATGATTATAGCGTTTCTTATAGTCCTGGGCCTACCGGCTTTCATGCTTCCTGAGAGTCCCGCAGGAAGATCTCAAGGTCCTCGGGACAGCATCAGTCGGAATTCACCGAAGAAACTTCCCGATACTGAACTTATTTTACGAGAGACCACAGATCAACGTCGTCGAGAAATACGACACGACTGGAAACTGAATATCAACAAAGCCAGCGCCGAGAAACTTCAAAATCTTCCCGGAGTGGGTCCGAACCTTGCCGAAAACATTGTTAACTATCGCCGGGAATCCGATGGATATTACCGGAAGTCCGACCTGACCAGGGTTTCTGGAATCGGTTCTGAAACTCTGGGTGAGTTCCGGGACAAAATTAAAATTGGGCAGGATGTTTCCGATCAAAAACGAAATCGAGATTCAACCAGAATCGATATTAACAGTGCATCCAGGGAGCAACTTCAGACAATCGATGGGATTGGACCGGTTACTGCGGAGCGAGTAATGCAATACCGGAAGAAGCACGGGGATATTCGTACCAGGGCTGACCTTCTAAAAATCACCGGTATTGGACCCAAAACGGCAAAAGTTATCCTACGGAAGGTCGAGGAATTACCCGGCGGGACGGATTCAACGACTGGTTCTAAAATTGATGTGAATACCGCTAACCGGAATGAACTGAGGACACTCAGAGGAATTGGAGAGGTTCTGGCAGGTAGAATTATTGACTATCGTGATCAACACGGGGGGTTTTCGGAACTAAGCGAGTTGCAGCGGGTTGATGGTATTGGACCAGCCACCGTCGATACCATCAAGGAAACGGCCGTGGCGAGGTGACAATCGGATAGTGCCTGACGATCGTCTCTATTGGAACCATCCTCGTTCGGGATGGTTTATTTTAACCGTTCTCGTTTTGCTGGCGTCCTTTGTCTGGATTCAGGCCGTACCGACTTACCTCCGGTACTATTATGGGTCCACTGGCCCGACGTCCACCGTCGATATTCCGGGGGACGGTACCATACCCGGTCGCCGGAAAAATGAAACGGCAATCGTCTTTTTTAATGTTAAATACGGTGACGGTATTCTGATACAGGGCCCAAACAACACCACGTCATTAATAGATGGTGGGGAGGGTCAATATCCCGAATCCTCGGAGGCCTATGCCTTTGATTTTGGCCACAGGCTTTATTTGCCGTTTTTTCGACAAATCGGCAAAACTCATTTTGAAAATTTCATAAGTACCGTCCCCTTCAGTCACCACATGGGAGTTCAACCCGATTTGCTGGCAAAGAAAGACATAAAGGTCGATAACGTCTACTGGACGGGTTACCAGGCACGGTTTGGTGCTCACCGACGGTTTCGGGTCCATGCCAGTCAGAAATCAAAGTTTCAGGTCCTTCGCGCCGGGGATTCGGTGGATATGGGGGACGGTATAGAATCGAAAGTGCTCCACGCGAAATATGATGTTAAAGTAAAGCAGAAAACAAGCCGGGTTATACTTTCCAAGTACGGTTCGGTAAAGTTTCTCTTAATGTCGGACCTTCCGTCAAAATTCGAGAAAGAACTTGCCCTACGGTGGGGAAGGAGTTTACAAAGTGACCTTGTGAAGGTCGGTACCCACGGTTCGAGTGCTTCAAACAGCAAGAAGTTTCTCAACTTCGTTAATCCTAATTACGCCGTAATTTCCGTATCAGCGAAGAACCCTCTTGGAGCTCCTCACGAGGAAACTCTCGAGAATCTTAGGGAAGTAGGAACTCAGGAGATTCTCAGAACCAGTCGTAATGGTCACATAGCCTTTTACACCGACGGCACTTCACTGAGGGTCGAAACCAGAGTATTTTCGTTTCTCTGACGGATCATACCGTTACTGGAGCTAACAATGCAGCATTCCTGAAGGATTCGTGTTCGGATGGATTATGCAAATTGTACGATTGGTGGATCATGACCATCACTCATGACAGCTAGACTGAACGTCCGGGGCGATTGAATTGATCTGGCAAGTTTTCGCAACTCTCTGCAGTGTTTCCTATGCTTTTCAGAACCTGGCTGTAAAAGGTCTCAACAGGCGCCGTGTTAGTTCAATTAATGTACTCTGGTACATGTTTGCGGCCGCCGTTCCAATTCTGCTGGTCTTTTACCGGACACTTGCCGTTCCAGGTATTGAGCCACTTTTTCCGGTCTACCTCGGTTTAGGGGTAACGATCAATATCTTTTCTTTCTACGGTTACGTCAGAGCAATTGAACTTACCGACGTGTCACTTGTTTCTCCTCTGCTGTCATTGTCACCTCTGTTTATGCTTTTCACCAGCTGGGTAATGTTGGACGAATTGCCGGATTTGATGGGATTGTTAGGTGTCCTGGCCATTGTGGTTGGAACGTATTTCCTTTCCCGGACAAAGGGTGGGAGTGGGCTGGAGCCCTTTCGCCGGCTACTGCAGGATCCCGGTGTGATATGGGCCCTTGTAGTCTCCATGGTCTGGAGCATAACGGCCAATATCGATAAACTTGCCGTTCGGACGTCCACCCCGATTACCTACGCGTTCTGGTTTCACGCGCTGTTTGCTATTCTGTTTACGCCTATTTTCCTGGTCCTCCGCGATAATAAAATTTTTACTGGCGAAAATGCCGACAAGTCGTCGTTTAAAGGTTTTATCCCGCCGATATACCTGGTTGGTGGTGGTTTACTGGCCGTTGGTGTTCTCCAGGCAGTCATGTCCGCCACGCAGATGATTGCCGTGATACGAACCAAAGTAACCTACGTCATAGCAATCAAAAGAGCGGGGATGTTAATAAGTGTTCTGGGGGGAGGATTCTTATTTAAGGAGCGAAATACCGGCCGGCGGTTTTTTGCCGCGACCCTGGTGTTTGTCGGATTAATCGGAATAATGTTCCGCTAACATGTTGTAAGCTATACTTTGGGCGCATATTTGCTAATATATTTAACGACTAATTTCCCACCTTAAAGATTTCACTGGAGTGATAGAAATGAAGGACAACCATCCCGATTACCGGGAAGTCGTATTTCACGATCTATCAAGCAACGAGAAGTTTATTGTCGGGTCCTCGGCTCCTGCCGAGAAAACCACCGAAGTTGACGGTGAGGAGTACCCGCTTGTTGAGGTAGAAATTTCATCCGCCAGTCATCCCTTTTACACCGGTGAACAGCGTCTCGTTGACACGGAGGGCCGTGTGGAGAAATTCCGCAAGAAATACGGCGACTCAGAGGACGAGGACACCGAGGACGAGGAATAAACACCGGAGTCTAAACCAATTTCTGACTTACCGTTCGAACCTTACCTTCGAGAAGTCGAGGATCGTTTTGCGCATCTGGAAGAGATGATGGGCAATCCGGATGAGGTCGAAAGCACGGACAAATTCCAGGAGCTTTCCAAGGAGTACTCCCGGCTGAAGCCGATCGTGAACACCTACGAAACGTACCGGGACCTCCACGATGAACTCGAGGAAAACCGTGAACTCCTGGAAGAATCCAGTGGCGAAATGGCTGACATGGCCGAAACGGAAATAGAGGAGCTCGAGGAACGACTCGACCAGGTCGAGGAAGAACTCCGCGAGAAACTCATTCCCGAGGATCCCGATTCCGATCGTAACGTCATACTTGAGGTGCGCGCCGGAGCCGGCGGCGAGGAAGCGGCTCTCTTTGCCGCTGATATTTTCCGAATGTACAAACGGTTTGCGGACGAGAAAGGCTGGAAAACGGAAATCGTTGACGAACGGATGTCCGACCATGGCGGCTACAAAGAGATCGTTGCCATGATCAAAGGATCCGGTGCTTTCGGTCTGTTGCAGTACGAGAGTGGTGTACACCGGGTTCAACGGGTTCCGGAGACTGAATCCGACGGCCGGATTCATACGAGTGCCGCCAGTGTTGCGGTGCTTCCGGAAGCTCGTGACATAGACGTGGAGATCAACGAAAAGGATCTAACTGTTGATACCTTTCGTGCCAGTGGTGCCGGCGGTCAGCACGTCAATATGACGGATTCCGCCGTTCGCATTACCCACGAACCCACCGAGACTGTCGTTCAATGCCAGGACGAACGTTCACAGCACAAGAACCGGGATAAGGCCATGAAAATCCTTCGGTCCCGACTTTACGAGAAAAAGCGAGAACAACGCCGTCAAGAGCGGGAAGAACAGCGCAGGGATCAAATTGGCACCGGGGACCGAAGCGAGAAAATAAGAACGTACAACTATCCCCAGAGTCGAGTCACCGATCACCGTATCGAGGAAAACTTCCACAATCTCGAAGCTATAATTGACGGTGATCTGGATCCAATACTCAGTAAACTTCAGGAAGTCAATAAGCTGAAGAAACTCGAAGAACTCGAGGATGAAGGCTATACAGCCGCAACAGTGGGTTGATGATACCCCTGCCTGGGAGCACCGGGAGGTTAACCGTCATCTGAGATCGTCCGATCAAACGTTGACCTCCGAATTCATTGACCAACGGATTCCCTTGGAGGAAGCCATCGATAGACGCCGCCGGGGGGAACCGCTGGAGTATATCCTGGGGCACTGCCACCTTCCCAATATTACACTGGAAATTAATCCATCAGTTCTCGTCCCCCGACAGGAAACCGAAACGCTTCTCCGACGATTTCTGGACAGGCTTTCCGATCTACCGGCGGGGCCGATTGTTGACTGTGGAACGGGCAGTGGTCTTCTGGCCGTTGGTATTGGCCGAAGAACGGATAGAACAATCGTGGGCTCGGATGTTTCGACCGAAGCACTGCAACTGGCCCGGCGAAACGCTCACCGTAACGGTGTGAATCTCTCCCCGGTACTCTGTGACCGTCTGCGGTGTTTCAACGGGCAGCTTGCGGCGGTGGTTGCAAATCTTCCCTACGTACTTCCCTCATCCGAAAAATTGAGTCAGTCCGCCCGGGACTACGAGCCCCGGCAAGCCCTGATGGTACCCGGCGATCCTGCTAACTTTTACCGTACTTTTCTGAAGCAGGCATCGAACTGTCTTAAACCCAACGGGGAACTCTGGATGGAACTCGACGAGGAGTTGCTAGATTCCGTTCCACTTGAAACCATCGTCTCCGAAACGGCGGACAATCTGACGTTTCTGGATGACGAAAACGGTCAGCTTCGGTACGCAATCATCTCCGGGTTTGATTGTGGCAGCACCGTGAGTGAACAGTTAACTTAAGCGCTTTACCTATCCTCAATCCCGCTTCGACGATCTTCTTCCTTTAGTGGGTTCCGTTTAGGGCAAATTCCTTCCTGTCCGGCTGGCGAGCCAATAGTCACAGTCCAGCTTTCAATGAAATCATCTCCCTTAACTTTCACTTAACCTAAACCCAGCTTCTCCCGAAAAAAAGAGACAGGGATGGAAGGATAATTAATCTCATTCAGGGAATAACTTGCAGGAGGGGGAACAAATCTTTGGACAAACTTGTTATTGAGGGCGGTACCCCGCTTCACGGTGAGGTCCGCATCAGTGGAGCCAAGAACGCAGTCCTACCGCTGATGGCCGCCACCCTACTTACCGACGGAAGCTTCGAATTTACCAACGTCCCTGACCTCAGGGACGTCCACACCATGAAAGAATTGATGCAGGAACTCGGTGTCTCCGTTCAATTTAATAGCGGCAAACTTTCCATTGACACCTCCGGTCTTGCTTCAACATCAGCTCCTTACGAACTGGTGAAAAAAATGCGGGCATCCGTTCTTGTCCTTGGGCCCCTTCTTGCCCGGACCGGTGAGGCGAGTGTTCCCTTACCAGGGGGATGTGCAATTCGAACCCGGCCGATCGACCTGCACTTGACCGGCTTGGAGGAAATGGGAGCGGAGGTTGAAATAGACCATGGAAACGTCATAGCAAAGGCGCAGTCCCTTGAGGGCTGCAGTATTTACCTTGACTTTCCCTCCGTTGGAGCCACCGAGAATTTGATTATGGCCTCCGCACTGGCCGATGGGACCGTCGCCATCGAAAACGCGGCCCGGGAACCGGAAATAAACTGTCTCGGTCAGCTCATAAACAAAATGGGTGGGTCCGTCACGGGGACCGGGGAGGACCGGATTGAAATAGACGGTGTCAATAGCCTCGATGGTACCAACCATGAAGTCATCAGTGACCGAATTGAAACCGGAACTTACCTCGTCGGGGGTGCCATAACGGGAGGGCACGTC
>JBDGPI010000036.1:51789-55487 GCA_042219765.1 Salsurabacterium abyssinicum (SeqCode) | reverse complement strand
GCCGGCGCAATTACTGGTGGACGGGTTAAAGCGGTTAATACTCAGCCCGAAAATCTGCAATCCGTGATAAACAAACTGCGCCACGCCAATGTCGAAGTGACCGTTGAAGAAAACGGAGACGTAATTGCCGATGCCACCGACAACGTTCTGGAGCCCGTTGATATCGTTACGATGCCATACCCTGGGTTCCCGACGGATATGCAGGCTCAATTCATGGCGCTTATGACGCTTGCGGATGGAACGTCGACAATAAAGGAAACGATTTTCGAGGATCGGTTCATGCATGTTCTTGAGTTAGAGCGCTTTGGTGCCGATATTAAAATTGACGGCAACACGGTTGCCGTGCATGGAATAAATGAACTATCCGGCGCTCCCGTAATGGCCACGGACCTCCGGGCTTCGGCCGCTCTCGTACTGGCCGGACTGGCGGCGGAGGGTCAGACGGACGTCCGACGAATTTATCACCTGGACCGAGGTTACGAGGACCTGGAGAAGAAACTTCGAGGTCTTGGAGCGACACTATCACGAGCGGAAGCGGAGGGTCCCTGATGCTTCGAGGGTTTTATATCAGTGCGAGTGGAATGACGACATCGCAGACACAGATGGACGTTACGAGTAACAACCTCTCCAATACGAATACCGAGGGGTTCAAGGAGGATAAACCGGTTTTCAAGGCTTATCCCCAGAAGCAACTATCCCGGACGAACGACAACGTTCAGGATCTGCCGGCGGATTCCCTGGATGTCACAATAGATCGGCGCCCGGACATTGGTCCCTTGAACATGGGGTCGGCCAGTGACGGAAGCTACACCGATTATACTCAGGGAGGCTTTAAGAACACGGGTAACCCCCTCGATTTTGCCCTGGACGGGGATGGGTTTTTTGAGGTCCAGCTTCCGGACGGAACGAGGGCCTACACCCGGAGCGGGGACTTCAAACTGAATCAGAACGGGGAAGTGGTTACGTCCAACGGCTACAACGTGATGGGAGAAGACGGTCCACTTCAATTACCGCAGAATCCCGGCCAACTCAATGTTACTGGAAATGGCCAGGTTCTTAACAACAACGGGCAGTCCTACGGTCAACTCCGGGTGGTCCAATTCGAAAATCCCCAGAAACTCCGCAAACGGGGCGACACTATGTTTCTTCAGGGAGAAAACAATGAGGTCATTGAGGCGACGGAGGACGTCAAGGTTAAGCACAAGCACCTGGAGGGTTCGAACACCAACCCGATAGACGAAATGACTGAAATGGTTCGGGTTTCCCGTCGTTACGAAATGAACCAGCGTTCACTGCGACGCCAGGACCAGATGTTACAGCAGGCCATCCAGCAGGTGGGAAGAAATTAGGATTGATCGATAAAAACGAGTGATCTTGCGCTAAAACTCTTTGCGAGGTGTTGTTGATGTTACGTTCATTATTTACCGGTGGAACCGGAATGAGGGCCCAGAAATTCAACGTTGATACAATTTCCAATAACCTGGCTAACGTGAACACGACCGGGTTCAAAAAGGAACGGGCCGATTTCGAGAGCCTTTTTTACGAGCACAAGAAGTCTCCTGGAGCCCCGGCTACGGACGCAACTGAACATCCTACTGGTGTTTCCGTTGGAACCGGCGTCCGGACAGCTGCCACGCAGACCATGCACCAGCAGGGGAGCGCCAAAAAGACCGATAACGAAACGGACCTGATGATACAGGGTGACGGCTTCTTCCAGGTTTTACAGGAGGATGGCACGACGGCGTACACCCGTGATGGGAGCTTTAAGCTCGACGGGGAAGGTAACTTAGTTACTTCGAACGGACGGTTCCTACAGCCCCAGATACAGGTTCCACAGGAAGCCACCAGTGTCACAGTTCGATCGGATGGGACCGTGTCGGCAAAAATACCGGGCCAGGCGGACCTTGATCAAATAGGTCAAATTGAACTGGCAAAGTTCGTTAACCCTTCCGGTCTGCAGAAGATTGGATCAAACCTTTACGAGGAGACAACCGCCTCCGGGGCTCCACAGGTTCTTCAACCCGGACAGGACGGTGCCGGGCAGGTACGGCAGGGTTTCCTGGAGACGTCGAACGTCAACGTAACCCAGGAGTTAACGGACATGATTTCCGCCCAGCGGGCCTTTGAATTCAATCAGCGCTCAATTCGGACGTCCGACCAGATGCTCTCCACCGTGACGGATCTAATTCGATAACAATGAACCGTAGCGACCTGGTATCAGTCCTCCTGGTAACGATCGTTGCTCTCGTTACGGCCAGTCCGGCGGTGGCGGAATCCGGGGCGCCGACTGTTCGCCTGAGGGAATCGGTGAGTGTCGCTCATGGTCCACTCTCGGTCGAGGACGTCATGGTCGGGGACCTCTCCGGTACAAACTATTCCCTGACGCTGGGGTCCTTACCGGAACCCGGAAGCGTAAAGTACGTCAGTCGGGCGTACATCATTATGATGGCTCGTAACAATGACGTTAGCGTGCCCGAATTTGCCGGTGACCAGACACGAACAAGAGTCAAACGGCCAGTACGAACACTCAAGAAACCGGAACTTGAGAAGCGGGTTGAATCCACCGTTCGGGATCAGCTGGTGGAGACGAATGATTTAAACCTCGAAATTCGGAGTATTCCCGAATCGCTCAGTATACTGCCCGGGCCCTATGAACTTGTCGTGAATTCAGTCAACGCATACCAGAGTGAACGCGGCCCGGTCTGGTATCGCTTCAAGATCCGGCAGAAGGGACGTACTACCAAAAGTTTTCGGAGCAAAATTACCGTTTCCCAGCACCGTAAGGTCCCCGTGGCCGTTCGACGGCTGGATCGCGGTACGATTCTCCAACCCGATATGATCGACTGGCAAAAAAAGAAAATCGGCACACTCCGGGGTGGAGTGATTGAAAGCCCTGAGGAAATAATCGGTCGGGAGTTGACCCGGAGTGTTGGGGCCGAAAAGATTCTGAGAGCGGAGTACCTTCAAAAGCCGATAGTGATTGAGCGACGGGACCGGGTGACGATTCGGTACCGGAAGGACGGCGTCGTTATCACGACGCAAGGGGAAGCTACCGAGGATGGTGCCGTTGGCGACAGGATTCGTGTGAAAAATACCTCAAGTGAACGGGAAGTTTCTGCCGAAGTAATTAATGAGGGGTTAGTGGAAGTGAATCAAGCTACTCAGTCGGAAGGGAATGAATCATGAAACGAACAATCGCCGTTTTAATGATTGCGGTCTTTTCCTGCACTCTCCCGTATTCCTCCTGGGGCAAGTCACTCTGGAAAAAAGATTCGACGAGTTTCGCCCCTGATGTCGAGGTGGGGGATCTCGTAACGATTGAAGTCTCCGAGTCCGCCGAGGGACAGACTGAAAGCACACGGGAACGGGAAAAATCAACTGAGATTGGAGGTCAGGCGAGTGTCGGGGCCGGCGGGGCAACAATCGTTAATCAAATAGCGTCCTGGATTCCACTGTTCGGGCCGACTATCTCCGGTAGCTCCAGCTATGAATCGGAACGGGAGGGCGACGCGTTCGGCTCCCTGACGACCACGATGACCGTCAAGGTCGCCGAGGTTAAGTCCAACGGAATGGTTCGGTTGCGCGGGGAACGCAAGGTAAAAATTGACGATGAGATACAGGAAATTACCTTTGAAGGTCTGGCCCGGGCTCAGGATATCGAAGGCGATAATACAATCAGTTCCAATCGTATTGCCAAC
>JBDGPI010000036.1:50828-51779 GCA_042219765.1 Salsurabacterium abyssinicum (SeqCode) | reverse complement strand
GCCGAGATTTTTTACGAAGGTCGGCTTGGGTTGGCGAACGGTGAAGCTCGGACCTGGCTGGATTCGGCCTATCTTTCCTTCAAAAATCTTCTGTACTGGTAAACGGGAGGGGGATGAATGTTATGGCTCGTAAGGCAGTCTCAATCATCTGTGTCGTACTGATAACAACGCTCAGTATGAGCGATATTGCCCGATCACAGCCACCGGAAGTTCCAATCAAAAACGTTGCGCGTGTCGATGGAGTCCGTGCCAACCAGCTTCAGGGGTACGGAGTTGTGACTGGGCTCGAGGGAACCGGCGATGGCAGTATTGATTTCCTGAACCAGACGATAGCCAATGCTCTTTCCAGGATGGGAATCAATTTCAAAAATCAGGAGCAAGCCTCCCAGGCCGACCTGGAGAATATTGCTACCGTTATGGTCACCGCAACGTTACCCCCTTTCAAGAAACCCGGTGACAAAATCAATATCAACGTAAGCTCGATCGGCTCCGCCGAGGATCTCACTGGCGGTGTCCTGGTGCAGACGCCCCTGAAGGCTGGAAACGGCAAGGTGTACGCCGTTGCTCAGGGATCGCTTTCCAAAGGCGGCGACGCCGAGGACCGTCACCTGACTTCGGTTTCCGTTCCTAATGGCGCCATCGTTGAACGGGAGGTCCCTTTTGAATTTACCGACGACGGTCGCAGCCTTTCACTGCAATTGACCCGACCGGATTTTAAGATGGCCGACTGCATAGCTCGTAACATCAACGCCGAGTATGACCGGGACCTGGCCAAAGCCGAATCGGCCGGAACGGTGCGAGTCCGAATTCCCTCCCGATTTGCCAGCAATCCCGTCGAGTTCATTGCCGAATTAAAAGAGATCATGATTCATCCTTACAAGGAAAGTAAAGTTGTCATAAATGAGCGAACCGGCACGGTAGTTATGGGTGGAAATATCGTAATATCTAACA
>JBDGPI010000036.1:47312-50818 GCA_042219765.1 Salsurabacterium abyssinicum (SeqCode) | reverse complement strand
CATCCGTTACCCACGGGGATCTAACAGTCCAGATTCAGGGGGAGGAAGAACAGTCACAGGGTGACACTGTGCGCTTGCCCGAATCGACAACGATTCAGGAAGTCGTAAATTCTCTTAACAGTGTCGGGGCTTCCACGGCCTCCGTAATAGCAATTCTGAAAACGATGAACGAAGCAGGAACTCTTAACGTTCCCCTGGAGGTGATGTAGTTGAACGGTTCATCCGCTCTGGGCTCCCTCGGGCAACTCAAGACCCGTGCTCAGCAATCGGCCACCGGTAATGTAGCCGAGAAGCTCCAGGAAACCTCTAAATCACTGAACAAGGAAACCGAAAGTTCGTCCGATTCCAAGTCCTCCTTCGACAAGGAACTCAAGGACGCCGCCGAAAAAGTTGAAGGCTACATGATTAGTTTCATGGTCAAGCAGATGCGCAAGACCGTGAAACGGACTGAGGGGCTCTTCAAAAGAGGACAGGCCGAGAAGATTTTCCAATCCCGACTTGACGATAAACTTGCCAATAACATGGCTAAATCCAAGGATTTCGGTATTGCCGAGGCAGTCTACAATCAATTCTCCGCCGACAATACTCGTTAGTCGCTTTCGGTCGTAATCTGGTATTATCTTTCCTTAGTTCGGGTGATTTTATTCTAATCCGACTTTGAGCGAAAAATCTCTTAGTATAGTTGTTTCGAGGGGTCATTCCCCTTTTGTAGCCTCACTTTCCCTTCCTCTATGCAAAAGTTGAAAATATTCGATACAATAGTCTTCCCTCCTACCGTTATCGTTTCCCTCAAACTGGGATTTTTGCACGATAAACTATTTGGTGGGATTAATACCAGCATGGTTTACCGAACGATGCACTTAGAAATTGCTGGGATCATGAACGAAGGGTGAAATTAATGTTTCAAGCGCTGCGCGAGGATTTTCGGGCCTGTTTTGAAAGAGACCCTGCGGCACGTTCATCCCTGGAGGTCCTGTTCTGTTACCCAGGGTTTCACGCAATTCTTATGCACCGAATTGCCCACTGGTTCTTCAACATTGGGCTGGTATTGATAGCGCGTATGATATCGCATTTCAATCGGTTCGTGACCGGCATTGAAATCCATCCCGGAGCAGAAATCGGGACTGGCTTTTTTATTGATCATGGAATGGGCGTCGTCATTGGTGAAACGTCAGTAATTGGACACGATGTGACCCTCTTTCAGGGGGTGACCCTCGGTGGAACCGGTAAGACCCGAACAAAACGGCACCCGACCCTTGAGGACAATGTCGTCGTTGGAGCCGGGGCAAAGGTTCTGGGCGACATAACCATCGGACAGGGTTCAAGAATTGGCTCGGGCTCCGTGGTCGTTCAGTCCGTTCAGCCAAACTCCACCGTTGTTGGTATCCCCGGCCGGGTCGTAAAACGCGAGGGGGAAAAAATTCCGACGGTTTCCCTGGACCACACTGACCTCCCCGATCCGGTAGTGGAATCCATGCATACTCTCCAGGAACGCATCGACGACCTGCAGCATCAATTAATTGAACTCAAGCAGAAGGTACATCAAGAGGACGAAACGCTCGAACCAGCCGATTGAGTAACATACCCGCCATAATCCCCGCGGCCGGCCGTGGAACACGACTAAGGCCGATTACGCGCTACCTTTCGAAACCAATGCTCCCGGTCGGCTCCAACCCGGTGATAGCATTTGCGATTGAAGAAGCTCTTGAAGCCGGGTGCGATCCCGTAATTGTGGTTCGATCCCCTGGTGATGGCGCCCTGCGACGTTACCTGGAGGACGAATTTCAGGGATCCATACGAACTTGCATTCAGGAGGAACCCCTGGGATTGGCTCACGCTGCACTGCAAGGTTATCGTACGTTCACGGGCGACTCCCGCTGTGCGCTTTTGCTACCGGACAATGTCGTCCTTGATGGAACTGGAATAAAACCCCTCCTGGGGGTCGGTCACCCCGACCAGCTGGTGTTAGGGACAACGGAAGTGCCTCGGGAGAGGGCACCCTACTTTGGCAATTCCGGCCGCTATATTGCCGAACCCTGCGAGAACAACCCGAACTGTGAAGTTGTTACGGGATTACAGGAGAAGGGGAGTGGATCCTTCACTAACGCCGCCGACAATTGGCCTGCCCGACGGGCCGTTGCCAGAACCCTCGTCCCCCCGGCGTTCTTTGAGCGGACCGCCGAGCAGTCACCGGATCCCTCGAGCGGTGAAATTGACGATGTTCCGGTTTATCGGGCTATGATAGAATCATCTACTGCTTTAGGAGTCCCCATAGACGGTGATGTCTACGACATGGGAACTCCCGAACGATACCTATATTTAAATTCCACCGTGCACAAACGCACCGTGGGACGTCAGCCGGAGGCGATCCGAAGTGATTGATCTGGATTACAATGCCACCACCCCGGTGAAGGACAGCGTGAAGGAAGCAATGGAACCGTACCTAAACGGAAAGTACGGCAATCCCTCGTCCATCCACCGGGTCGGTCAGGCAGCCAAAGCTGCCGTGGAGGAGGCCCGGGAAAACCTTGCCGGAGCTCTGGGGGCCGACCGTGAATACCTTCTGGTGACGGGAAGTGGTAGCGAAGCCAATACAACTGCCCTTCGGAGTTTCCTTGACCGTCCCTACGAAGATCGCAGAATACTTTCAACCCCGGTCGAACACTCCTCAATCAAAGATACCCTCTCCTGGCTGGAGGATCGCGGGGCCACCGTGGATAGGGCCCCCATGCTGGCAAATGGCCAACCTGATCTGAGTTGGTTTCGGGATCAAATTGATGCATCGGTCGATCTGGTATCAGTGATGATGGTCAACAACGAAACTGGAATTCGATTTCCCGTTGAGGAGATTGGTTCGCTGGCTCAAGAATACGATGTTCCCGTCCATACGGATGCTGTACAAGCTTTCGGGAAAGTTGCGATCAATTACGATCAATTACCGGTTGATCTCATGTCGGTCAGTAGCCATAAAATCGGTGGCCCCAAAGGGGTGGGAGTGCTGGTCGCCCCCAAAAAATTCGACCTGGATCCGTTGATTTTTGGTGGACACCAGGAACGGGATCGCCGCGGTGGTACTGAGAACGTCTCTGGTCTTGTGGGTTTCGGTAAAGCAGCTGAGGCCGTCCGTCCCGAGGCGTTTACTGACCTGGCGGATCTGCGGGACGAATTTGAAGCTAAATTGACCGATCGCGTCGATGCTGTTCGTATCGTTGGATCCGGGACGGATCGAGTTGGAAACACGAGTGGGATTCTCGTTAAGGGAGTCGATGGTGAGGATGTTGTCATGCGCCTTGACCTTGAGGGGATAGCGGCGGCAACGGGATCGGCCTGTACGTCCGGCAGCCCCCAACCCTCTCACGTCATTGAGGCAATACCGCTTCCCGGTGACTTTGAAACGAGTTCATTTGTGCGGATTTCACTTCCACCTGACTTCGAACGTGATACCATGGATAACGTCCTGAAAAAACTTAGCCATGTGGTGGAGGATCTTCGTTCCGGGAACTTTA
>JBDGPI010000036.1:33768-47302 GCA_042219765.1 Salsurabacterium abyssinicum (SeqCode) | reverse complement strand
TTACGTAAAACTTCTTGTCCTCGGAATACCTGAATAGATATTTCTTTACTGATTAGGATAAAATAAGGTTACTCTATTGGCGTTGTTGTGATGAACTGTTTCGGTCTGAGCATGTTCCTCCCGTAGTTTTCTAAGTGAGGTTTTGGTGATTTCGTATGACTACCGTAGCAATTGGAATGAGTGGTGGCCTGGACTCTGCCGTAGCCGCTCATCGTCTCATACACGAAACGGACCTTGATGTCTTTGGTTTTACGATGAGAATAGGGGAGCTTGAGGCTCAGCATGACCGAACCTGCTGTAGCTACGAGGACCTGATGGACGCCAAAAAAATGTGTGATGAATACGGCATACCCCACTACACCATTGATGTAGAGGACGTTTTTAAGGAAAACGTCGTTAACCCTTTCGTGGATAGTTACTTGAAGGGCCAGACGCCAAATCCCTGTGTCTGGTGCAACAAGACCGTTAAGTTCGGATACCTCGTGGAAAAAATACGTAAGCTTGGCGGCGATCGACTTGCGATGGGCCACTACGCAAAAATGCAGCGACGGAATGGTTCAAGTGAAATTCTCCGGGGGGAGGACGTCGAGAAGGACCAGTCCTACTACATGGCCTTCGTCAACCCGGACTACCTCGATTACGTCTGGTTCCCGGTGGGTAACATGGACAAGGAGGACGTCCGTGTGTACGCGGAGGAAAACGACATTCTCGTCGCGGACAAACAGGAAAGTCAGTCAATCTGTTTTGTACCCGACATGGATTACAAAAAATTCATCCGTCAACAGACGGGTAAAGACCCCGAACCCGGACCAATCGTGAACATCGACGATGAACCAATCGGGGAGCACGACGGAATTGTGAATTACACGATCGGCCAGCGACGGGGTCTGGGCATCTCCCACCACAACCCCCTTTACGTTCTGAAAATTGATCCCGAGGAAAATAAAATCGTAGCCGGTGAACGGGATCGCCTGATGCAACAGTTTTTTCGAACGGGACCCATAAACTGGTTGGCGGACGAACGGACCCACTGTGAGGTTCAGATTCGTTACAACGGCGACCCTCTGCCCTGCGTAATTAAGGATGAAGAAGAGGGGAAAACGATCGAACTCAAGAGTCCGGTCCAGGCTATTGCACCCGGACAGATTGCAGTATTTTACGATGGTGATACCTTACTGGGTGGCTCGGTGATCGAAGAGGCACCGATGCCTTACGAAGCCAACCCCGAGATGGAGCCCCGGATTCGTCCTCGCGCCGCCGTAACTTAACCGGTATGTTTGATCTCCCTCCTCAGGATGAACTGTCCTCGGAAATAGGTCAGCAGCGGGAATCCTGGCTTTCTGATTGCCGGGAACGGGAGTATCTTATCGTCGGTGGTGGCATTACAAGTCTAACGGCCGGGATCTACCTTCAGCAGGAACGTTGTTCCACCCTTGTAATTACCGAAGCGGACCATCTTGGTGGTCGGTTGACGTGGGACTACGGCCCCGTTCCAATCTATTCCCCTGCCTCGGAACTCCTTGAGAAATTGGAATTTCCGATTGAATCCGAACCCCCGCTCTGGTTGGATCGCAATCTGTTGCTCTCCTTTCTTGTCTCGAGGCTTTACAACGAAGGGGGAACCGTTTTGACAGGGGGGTATTTTGATTCAAAACCCGTCAAACGGGATCAGCAGTTCGAAGTCGAGTTCACGCTTGCGGACCGTCCCGAAGTCTTCCATGGGGAGGAACTCATAACCACACTGGGGAAATTTGACCACGAAAATCGGGTTGAAGAGAGTGAAACCCGGCTGGGTAAGCTCGTTCTAAATACAATACGACGCCGGGACCAGACCATACAGGCCGGCGTGCAGGCGTTGCCCGCATCCGAACGGGGTAGCGGAGTTCCACTTGAAAGCGCCCTTTTGTTATCCGGTCGGAAAGCCGCCGAGATTGTCCTGGACGAACGAATTTAATCGTCGAAATTCCGGGGAAGGATTGTTTATAAACCAGTTACTACCTATCATACTGCGTTACTTGTGAAAGTGTGGGGATGTGATGAATTCTCCCTCGGTCTAGTTTTCGCCGTTACCTGGTGGCTCAATTGCTAACCTTACCCTGATTGGGCACAATTCCGGCGTCAGTGACTGATCGACCTGGTTTTCATTCTTATTTGATATAACTGTTTGACGAAGGAATGATCGTTTTGCGACCACCACTTCAAACAATTGCTGATGGAATTTGCAATACGCCTCTCGTTGAGATTAATAAAGTAGTGCCGGACATTGACGGTCAACTCTACGGGAAACTCGAATCCAACAATCCCGGTGGTAGTGTCAAGGACCGCATTGCCATGAATATGGTCAAGGAAGCCGAGGAGTCCGGTGAACTCGAACCGGGCATGACCATTATAGAGCCCACGAGTGGTAACACGGGTATTGGTCTGGCACTTATCGGGGCGGTACTTGATTACGACGTTGTAGTAACCTTACCGGAGGGTACAAGCACGGAACGTAAAGCGCTCCTTGAATCCTACGGTGCTACGGTCCATTCAACTCCTCTTGAAGAAGGTATGCGTGGAGCTATTGATCTGGCGGAGGAATTAATTGACTCCAACGATGGATACTACATGCTCGGGCAATTTGAAAATTCCGCCAACCCGGATATTCACCGCCGGACAACCGGTCCTGAAATATATGAGGATCTGGATGGAGAACTCGATGCTTTCGTGACTGGAGTAGGGACTGGAGGGACGATTACCGGGGTTGGTGAATACCTGAAAGACCAGGATTCCAGCATTGAAATCGTGGCCGTCGAACCCTCGAATTCACCGGTTCTTTCCGGTGGTAAGCCCGGTCAACATATTATTCAGGGAATCGGTGCCGGATTTATTCCGAAAGTCCTGAACGTGGATATTCTCGATGAGGTTGTAACCGTCCAGGATCAACGAGCAATCGACATGATGGAAGACCTTGGCGCCACGGAAGGGCTTCTGGTTGGAGTGTCCGCCGGAGCTAACGTCTATGGTGCCGTTGAATACCTCAAACAGAACCCTGGAAGTACTGTTGTTACGACACTCTGCGATACGGGTGAACGCTATTTGAGCGGGGTTCAATAAACCGACCAATCACTTTCACGGGAGACCATTTAAACATGACGGAGAAACTAACGTTTGAACTTAGCAAGGACGTTGAAGATAAAATGGTTGAGCACGCGAGCGAGGACGCGCCGCTAGAAACCTGTGCTGTTCTTTTTGGTAGTGAGCTGACTATCGACGACTATTATCCGATGGAGAACACCGATGAGAGTGAGGTCCATTTCACGTTCGATCCCCAGCAACAGCTAAAGGCCATGAAGGAAGCTCGATCCCGGGGAAAAGATATCATCGGAATCTACCACAGCCATCCGGCGATCGACTCACAGGCGTATCCCTCGGAGGAAGACCGCCGTCACGGCTGGGAGGAGTACGTTTACTTTATCCTGAGTTTTACCAACGACGACTATAACCTCGGGGCGTTTGAGTTTCACGACGGAGACATCATTGAACACGATTACGAGGTCGTTACCGCATGACGGATTCGTCCTTTCCGTCCCGTCGAATGCGTCGTAACCGCTTTGAACCCGGAATGCGCCGGATGATGTGTGAAACTCGGCTCGGGGTCGAGGACCTGATTCAGCCGCTTTTTGTCAAAGAAGGGTTAAAGCAACCCGAGCCGATCGAATCCATGCCGAATCAATATCAGCATACTGTTGATAGCCTGGTCGAGGAGATTCAGCGATGTGAGGAAACCGGGGTTCCCGGAGTGATTTTGTTCGGTGTCCCGGAGCAGAAGGATGCCCGTGGTTCATCGGCCAGCCGGGCCGGGGGCATTATCCAGCGGGCGTTACGGGAAGCACGGAAACACGTCGACGACACCCTGCTCATTGCGGACGTCTGTCTCTGTGAATACACCGACCACGGTCACTGTGGTATCGTGAACGACGGAGAGATCGTTAACGACGAAACCCTGGAGCGCCTTCAGGATGTGGCCGTATCGGCCGCCGGTGCCGGAGCGGATGTGATAGCTCCGTCCGACATGATGGACGGACGAGTTGGAGCGATCCGTGAAGCCCTTGATTCCCAGGGACACCAGCGGGTTCCCATTATGAGTTACGCCGTGAAATATCATTCTGCTTTCTATGGTCCCTTCAGGGACGCCGCTGAATCGGCTCCGGGTTTTGGGGATCGTCGGACCTATCAAATGGATCCCGCCAACCGGCAAGAGGCCCTCAAGGAAGCTGAACTTGACGTTAACGAAGGGGCGGACTGGCTTATGGTCAAACCGGCGCTTCCGTACCTTGATATCATTCGTGAGGTAGACGATGCCTTTGATCTGCCCCTGGCGGCTTACTGTGTCAGTGGGGAATTTGGAATGATAGAGTCCGCCGCCGAGGACAATAAGCTGGACCGGGCGGATGCGATTCATGAAACCCTGCTGGGTATAAAACGGGCTGGAGCTGACGTGATCTTGACCTACTGGGCCAAGGAAGTAGCCGAGTCACTCCAGGTGAACAATAGTTCCTAGCATTGCCAGGAAAAACGGGGTCACGGACTTTATCGAATATCCCTGACCCATTCTTGACTGGCCGGGGATCGAGTTCCCGAACTCTGGCGGTTTTAAGTTAGAATCCTCAATATTTATCAGAAGTTAGAAGAATACCAGCCCTTGATTGGCGGGACCTCAAAAGGACCTGTAATCCCGGGTTTCAAGTCTGAACATTCATGTATTGTCTCGAAGACTTTTTCCTTGCATTTAAATTTCATACTATTGGCTCTAATTTCAAACGTGATTGAAATTTTGCTTTTCTGATTCTTCTCGACAGGAGATTTTTACCAATGAGTTCTATTCACCAAGATCCCGTTCAGGCACACGGTGGCCGACTGGTTGACCGTTTTCTACCCGAAAGCGAGCAAGAAATCTGGGAGGACAAACAGGACGAACTTCCCTCTATAAAACTTGATTTCAGGCAGGCCTCCGATCTCGAGATGATCGGTAACGGAGCCTTCAGTCCGATTGAAGGATTCATGGGAGCCGAGGATCACCAATCGGTTGTTCACGAGATGAAATTATCCGACGGTACTCCGTGGCCGATTCCAATCACTCTGTCGGTTACTGAGGAAAAGTCCGACGAATTGCCCGAGGAGGGGGCCGTTGCGCTCGAGGACGAACAGGGGAACCTCCTTGCGGTCTTCCACCTGAAGGAACGCCACCGAATTGACAAAGAGATTCATGCCGAGAAAGTTTTCAAAACGAAAGAGGACGCTCATCCCGGCGTGGATAACATCTACGAAGCCGGTGGTGTCGCCCTCGGTGGGCCGGTGGATGTCATTCAACCCCCGACTGATACTCGCTTCGACGAGTATCGCTTAACTCCCCGTGAAACCAGGGAACGTTTTCAGGAACTCGGCTGGGATTCCGTCGTCGGATTTCAGACCCGTAATCCGATGCACCGGGCCCACGAATACCTCGCCAAGTGTGCCCTCGAGAACGTCGACGGTCTTCTGATCCACCCGCTCGTCGGTGATACGAAAGAGGGAGACGTTCCGGCGGAAGTCCGGATGAGCTGTTACCAGACGTTAATAGACAACTATTTTCCGGACGACCGTGTCGAGCTATCCGTCATGCCCGCCAAAATGAACTACGCGGGTCCCCGAGAAGCAATCCTCCATGCCCTGATCCGGAAGAACTACGGGTGCACTGACTTTATTGTCGGTCGGGACCACGCCGGTGTTGGAGATTATTACGGCACCTACGAGGCGCAGGAGGTCTTCTCGGACTTTGAGGACGGTGAACTGGGCATCAATCCGGTCTTCTTCGACTACGCGTTCTGGTGTGAGGTTTGTGGGAACATGGCGTCACAGAAAACCTGTCCCCACGATGCCGAGGATCAGATTTACCTCAGTGGCACGAAAGTCCGGGAAAAATTAAGAAACGGTGAGAGTTTACCCTCTGAATTTAGCCGGCCCGAAGTGGCGGAGATCCTCCGTGAAGCTTACAGTGGAGCTGGCAGTCCCGCTTAAACGTACTGTCCATTAACACGTGGTTACTGGGTTTTAGTCGGCGTCGTAGACCGTTGCTCGCTGGGTCCAGTGGGTCCAGTCCGAAGGGTTAACATGCATCCAGAAAAGGCACGTCTGGTGGTGATAGTTTAGTGAAACTGTTTTTGATTGCTCTGGCCCTTCCCCTTGTGGGGGCCTTTTCGATATTTCTGTTTTCGTCCGTCTCCCACCGGTTCAGGGGATTGTTGTCCTCGGGAATTGCTCTTGGGTCCTTTCTGTCCGTGTTGCTGGGAGCAGTTCCCGTTTTTCGCGGGGGAACCATTGATCCTTATCGGATTCAGTGGCTTCCCGAGTATGGAATTACCCTGGGTTTTTACGTCGACGGCCTGAGTATCCTGTTTGGCCTGTTAATAAGTGGTATCGGTTGCCTGGTCTGCGTTTATGCCACGGGATACCTTCACGAGGAACGCATTGACGTCTACTTCTGGTTCAGCCTCCTTCTTTTTATGGGGGCTATGCTCGGGGTTGTCTTCAGTGAGGATTTCATTTCCCTCCTCGTGTTCTGGGAGTTAACCAGTGTTTCGTCTTTCCTTTTAATCGGTATTGAGTTCTGGAACGACGAAGCCCGGAGAGGTGCGCTGAACGCCCTGTTCGTTACCGCCGGGGGAGGGCTTTGCCTGCTGACTGGATTTCTTCTGCTGGCCGTCGAGGCCAATACTTTTTCAATCGTTCACCTTCTTGAGCATGGGTTGGTGTCCTCTCCGGTTACGCAGGCGGCAATGGTCCTTATTCTTCTTGGCGCTTTTACCAAAAGTGCTCATTTTCCCTTTCATTTCTGGTTACCCCAGGCAATGGCTGCTCCGACTCCGATCAGTGCTTACCTTCACTCGGCTACGATGGTCAAAGCGGGCCTCTACTTGATTGCCAGACTCAACCCTGTTTTTGTCGGTCATGCGTTCTGGAGTCCAATAATTATGGTCATGGGACTCACGACCTTTCTGGTGGGAGGTATTCTTGCCATCGGACAGGAGGACGCCAAGGCCTTGCTGGCTTACAGTACAATCAGCCAGCTCGGCATGATCAGTTTTATGTTGGGGATAGGTACGGAGGCCGCACTTCTGGGGGCGATTTTTCACATACTGGCTCACGCCACATTCAAGGGAGCACTGTTCATGGGGGCAGGGGCTATTGACCATACACTCGGTACCCGGAACCTGGCAGAAATTGGTCCCCTTCGAAAATCCATGCCCATGATTGGCTGGACGATGGCACTCTGCGGATGGTCAATGGCCGGGATGATTCCCTTCTCGGGGTTTATCTCCAAGGAGGCCATGTTTGAGGGCGTACACCACTACGGAGGGGCCTATTCAACCTCGATCCTCGTGGGGGCCGTTATCGCCAGTGTCTTTACTTTTGTTTATTCGTTTCGGTTCGTCCTTGAACTGCCCTTCGGTTCCGCTCGGGTGGATGTGACCAGGGGACCGGAGCACAGTCCGAGTGGTTTTGACAAATGGTGTCTTACCCTTCCTCCTATGGTCTTGTGTGGGGGGACGATTTTCCTTGGTGTCGGTCTGTGGAATGGACTGGCCTGGACCCAGCCACTGATCGATAAGATGATTCACGGTACCTACGGTTCCCTGATTCACCACGGTCATGCCAAGTACCATTTTGCCCTCTGGCATGGGGTTAAATTTCCGTTGAAGATGACGGGAGTCGTCGTGGCTTCCGGGTTGGCTCTTTATGCCTTACTACCGTTTATGCGAAAGCTGTGGAAAGAAATTGCAAAAATCCCCGGCCCCGAGGACCTCAATCGTCTTTTTCAGGATAATGTTGTTTCGATAGCCGATAGACTCCTATCGGTCTTCATCCGTGGGCCCCTGCCGAAATACCTTCGCATTATTATTACCTTTATAACGGGCGTTGCGTTTCTTGCATGGTTTCAGTCCACGGGTGAATTGATGTCACTTCAATACTTGCCGGGAATAATAATTTCCTACGAATGGATTCCATTTCTCCTGGCCATTCTCGTGACCGTCGGGATTCTCTTCCTGGACCGGCCGGTTCCCGCCGTTATCGCAGTCGGAATACTCGGATTCATCGTATCGATGGTTTATCTCGTGTATCGGGCCCCCGACTTAATTATGACTCAAATCGCCGTTGAAACGGTTTCAATAGTAATTTTTCTCTGGGTCCTCAAGGATATTGATTTTGATTCAGAGGCTCAACTGCAGGTCCGTGTTTACGATCTTCTTCTGGCCCTGACCGCCGCCGTTGGAGTCGTCTACTTCTTGCTGCGGAACTTGCAGTTCAAGCATGACCTTTCCGCTCCGGCGAGGTATTACATAACTCACAGTCTGCCGGAGGCCTGGGGAAAAAACATGGTTAACGTCATCCTGGTTGATTTCAGGGCGCTTGATACGCTGGGTGAAATATCCGTTCTCGGAATTGCGACCGTCGGAATTCTTGCATTGTTGCGCATCACGTTCAATGAGGACAACCCCGAGCCGGAGGACGTCATCTGATGCCACGATCGTTAATTCTTCAAACGGTTTCCAAGGCACTACTTTTCCTGATCGTAATGTTCTCACTGTTTTTGTTTCTCGAAGGACACAACGCTCCCGGTGGAGGATTCATAGCAGGATTAATTGCCGCCGGAATGATTCTTATTCAATTCATGGCGTTTTCTCGCAAGGACCTCAAAGAGGTTTTTCAGCCCGTTTTTCATAAACTGGTGGGGCTCGGTCTTGTGTTAGCCGGTGGGTCTGGATTCTTCGGTTGGTTTGCCGGAATGGGATTCCTGACTGGATACCACTGGTCCTTTGACGTTCCGTGGGGCGGTCACCTGGCGATTCCGAGTGTGCTGATTTTCGACCTTGGGGTTTACCTTATTGTGATCGGCATGATCGTCAGTATCTTCATGGCACTCGAGGAGAAGCGTCTGTGAAACTTTTAATGACTTATACTATTGGTGTTCTTATTTTTGCCGGGCTGTACCTGATCCTTTCCTCCAAGTTCTGGAAGGTCATACTTGGAACGGTGTTTCTGAGTCACTCCGTGAATTTAACACTCCTGGCGTCGGGGGGGCACTTTCCCGGTAAGGACGGTAACCTGAATCCGCCGGTATTCTCCGAGGCAGCCCGGAATTTTATGGACCCCCTTCCACAGGCCCTCGTACTGACTGCAATTGTAATTTCATTCGGTGTCACGGCCTTTGCTCTGGTTGTTCTTAGACAGGTCTTCAAAAAGACCGGTACAACCAATCTGAAGCAGATCGAACAATACGAATGGCGGACGGAGTCTAAAGCGGATGAATAATTTTCTGATTTTACCGGTTTTGCTTCCCCTTCTAACCGGTGCGCTGATGGTGGCGTTTCGACCCTCGGACCGAATAAAACGTCGCCTTGCCGGTCTCTGTGTCTCATTGATTATGGTTTCGGTTGCGTACATAGGGGTTCGCCTGGGTCCCGAAGGTATTCTGATGCTGCGGTTCGGTAGCTGGCAACCGCCCTTTGGTATTGTTTTTACGGTAGACTGGCTATCGGTAATCATGCTGGCATTTCTCAATTTGATTGGTTTCTCCGTTGTTATTTATTCCTATTTCAAGGGGGACGACGATTCCGACCGTAGCTCGTACTACTACACGTTGATCATGTTTCAGTTGGCCGGGGTAAATGGGGCACTGTCGACAGGGGATCTCTTCAATCTCTTCGTCTGGTACGAAGTGATGCTGATCTCCTCCTACGCGCTTTTTGCGCAGGGAGGTTACAGGAAAAAGATCAAAGGTGTTCCCGATTATATTGTCATTAACATCCTGAGTTCATCGTTGTTCATCGTCGCCATTGCGATGACGTACGCGTCCTTCGGAACGTTAAACCTGGCTCACCTCGGACAACTCGTTCAGCAGGGACACACCGAGGCCTACATGACGACCCTTGCCGTTCTATTTTTTGTGGTTTTCGGAACCAAGGCGGCAGTGTTTCCCCTTTATTTCTGGCTTTTCAGGGCGTATCCATTGGCCTCGGCACCCATTGCGGCCCTTTTCAGTGGACTTTTGACAAAAGTGGGGATTTATTCGATGCTCAGGGTTTTTCCCCTGATGTTCAGCGAGCAATTTGCAAGTGGTTCTTTTCTCCGGGTACTATTTTACCTCGTTGGAGCGGCATCGATCCTGTTCGGGGTCTTCGGTGCGTTGTCCAGACACGAGTGGAAGGACATCCTGTCCCATCACATAACGTCGCAGATTGGTTACATGGTTATTGGTATCGGTCTCTGGACGAGTGCGGCTCTGGCGGCTACGATTTTTTACGTAGTCCATAATGTGGTCGTCAAAAGTTGTCTTTTCTTAATAAGTGGGATGACGGAGGATTACACCGGTACTTCCGTCCTCAAAAAACAGGGGGGACTGGTCACCAGGACCCCTTACGTTGCCGGGTTGTTTCTGACCTCGTCACTGGCACTGGCGGGCATTCCACCGCTGAGCGGTTTTTTCGCCAAAATGACAGTTTTTTACGAAGCACTGAGTATTGCCTCGCACTGGGCTTATTTTGCGGTAATTGTCGGACTCGTGGGTGGTGTCTTCACACTCTATTCAATGGTTAAAATATGGCGAAAAAGTTTCCTGGGGTAATCACCGGAGGAAAGCTCTACGGGAACGATTCAAAACGGTCTCTACGTGGCCCCGGTGATCCTGGTTATTACGAGTGTTTTGATGGGAGTCTTTGCGGGGACTATCCTAGAGTATTCCAGAAAGGCCTCCGCACAGCTTAAAAACCCCGACAGTTATATTGAAACCGTGATGGACGAATCCCCGCTTGACGGTATTGATCCATCCGACTATCAACCTGAGGCTCCAGACAAATCGGCCGGCGACCACCATTGAACTGCGAGGTGTCCGTCTGAATGCAAATTTTTGGCAGCAATGTTTTACTGGCAGTGGTATGGACGTTTCTGACCGGTGATGTTTCGATGAGCCAGTTCTTGTTCGGGTTCTCTCTTGGCTACGTTGTATTGTTTTTCTTCAGGGGTCTTATTCCGGATTCGGGATATTTTCGTCGGACGATTGGACTGGCAAAATTTATTTTTGTTTTTATTTACAAAAATATTCAGGCAAATTTTATTGTGGCCTGGGAAGTCATCACTCCGACCAACCATATGGCCCCCGGGTTTTTAAAGATTGATCCGGAGTCCAACACCCCTCTTGAAATCACCTGGTTAGCGGCCACGATTTCCTTGATTCCCGGAACCTTGACTGTTGATACGTCCGAGGACGACGACTACCTCTACATCCACGCAATGCACATCAGCGATCCGGAAGAGATCAAGCGAGAGATTCTTGAGGATATAGAACCCAGTATACTGGAGTTTCTTCGATAATGAGTACACTGGTGGATCTTTACACGTCTCTTTTGATCTGTGTGATGGGGGTGGGGATTGTGCTCTGTATTTACCGCCTGTTAATAGGACCATCACTGGCGGAACGAACTGTCGCGGGTGACGGAGCCCTCTCAATGATAATGGGGATTTTCATTCTCGTGAGTGTCCTCGAGGAAACTGGAGTTTACCTGAACTCCGTGCTTATTATTGCCCTTCTGGGCTTCATCAGTACACTTACTGTTGCGCGCTACCTGGAGTTTGTTGACGACAAATGATTGCTCAGGCCTTCAAAGTATTCTTTCTGACGTTCGGTACGTTTTTCATGTTCATAGCGGCGCTGGGGATCTTTCGAATGCCGGACGTGTACAATCAGTTGCATACGTCCACGAAAGCCATAACGGTTTCGCTCGTCAATTTGCTGCTCGGAGCCATGATTGACATAGGTTCCATTTCCGTTGCTATGAAATCAAGTCTGATTATTGTCTTTCAATTCTTAACTGCCCCTGTGGCCGCGCACATGATTGCCAGGGTCAAGCATCCGGATGCCTGGGACGGTACAATTATTGATGAAATGAAGGGTGAACCCACCGCAGGTCGGGGGAGTGAGGAACCCGAGGAAAGTGTTGCCGTTGAAACAGAGGAGGACTCCGAGAACGAAACACCGGCCGAAAATTGATACTCCGAAGTACTGCGACGATGAACAATTGAGTCGTCCTTCAGCGGCCGTTTGCTTCGATACCCTTAAAAGCTTCCGACCCCTGATTTGAGTCTTCCGTGTTAAGTCCTTCAGTTGTTTTCTCTCAACGACCGGAGGACGAGTATTGTTTCGAGCTACTGCGATGAAAAATCCACCGTTTATAAGTACCCTTCACTGCTGAGGGGCTATCCGTTTACACAGACCCTTCTGGCTGCTGGGGTTGGTTTATTCTCGGGCCGGCTTGAGAAGTGCTGGCAATTACGGGATCCAGGGGCCTTGAGTTTCAAGATTAGAGGATCATGCAATTACATTATCGTTGACCTGAGTTTTGACTCTGTTCATAACTATAAGGTGACCTCCCTTGACTGATGGTTTCGACCAGGTGGATACCATAATTTTTGACCTGGACGGGGTGCTGGTTGACGTCTCGGGTTCCTACCGGCGGGCTGTGAAAGAGTCCGTCGAAATCGTCTACGGACAATCATTCAAGGAAGATTTAATTCAGCGGTACAAGGACCTGGGAGGGTTTAATAACGACTGGAAGGTAACTTACGCCTGTGCTCTGTACGTCCTAACAAGAGAACACTGTGAGACTTTGAGCCTGGATAGCTGGGTTGAGGCCGTTCGATCGAGCGGTAAGGGGCTTGAGGCGGCCGAAATGGCAATTGATGATTTTCTTTCCGGGGATGAGCGGGAGACCATAATCGATCGGTGGTCACAGGAGAAGCTCCGGAGCATATTTCAGGAACTTTACCTCGGTTCCGATGATTTTAGCCGTCTCGAGAACCGGGAGTCCACCCTTGAAAGGCCCGGCTACATTCACTCGGAGCCCGTTATCGTTAACGATCAGTTTTTTCGGTGGGTGAGAGAGAGTTTCAACCTGGGAGTCCTGACCGGACGACCCCGGGAGGAAGCGGAAATTGCTCTTGAAAGAATAGGATGGGACATTGATGGAGACGCCCTGATTGCAATGGAGGACTGGGACAAGGAGAAACCTTCACCGGACGGTCTTCTGAGGCTTGCCGAAACGCTTAATGCCTCCAACATTATTTATACCGGTGATACACTGGACGATGTTCGCACGGCAAAAAATGCCACTGAGTCAGACAATCACCGCCAGTACTTCGGGGTTGGGGTCCTTACGGGTGGACTATCGGGAGAGGAAGGTCGAGAAAAATACAAGACGGCCGGTGCGGCTAGTATAATTAATTCAATTAACGATCTGCCGTCCCTGGTTGAGGAAAATTACCCCTGAAGTGATCTTGTAGAATCCTTTGTTTCGTATGTAAACTTTAGTTTTTTAGCGCCTGTAGCTCAGTTGGACAGAGCGGTGGCCTCCTAAGCCGCAAGTCGCAGGTTCGAATCCTGCCGGGCGCATTTCTGCAATTTTAGAACCCGCTAATCAAGAACCACTTCGAAGAATCTAACCCGGTCAATTTATGACAA
>JBDGPI010000036.1:29743-33758 GCA_042219765.1 Salsurabacterium abyssinicum (SeqCode) | reverse complement strand
CCAGATTTGTCCGTACACGATGGTAATTTTGCTCCGTTTGTTTGATTCGCATTGCAAAAATACCATTCAACTGTTTTTGTTATTGTCGCCAATGAACGCACGACCGACGGCATCGTAATGGCCTCAATTGAATTTGTTACCGTTATGCTAGTTTTTACTGAGTCATGATCCATGGTGGATCATGATCCTACTGGAGGGGGAACTTCTATGCGTGATAAATTAATTGGCCTTCTTGTGGCAGTCTTAGGGATTTGCCTGGCTGCGGGATCGGTGGGGCCTGCTGAAGCCAAGTTTCGCGATGCTTTGAATTTTGAGGATAATCAATTTGTAAACATCTCCAAACTGATAGTTGAGCAAGATGCAAACATCTCCAGCCTGGAAGGGTTTCACCGAATCAGGGCTATAAGCGGAAGCGATAATGGGCGTCCCGACGGAACGTTTCTCGATTATCAACTTACCAGTGGGGTTATGTCCTTCTTTGAGGTTGGAGTCAATTTCCCCGTTCGGTTCTACGATAATGGTACCCAGGGAAACGGTGATATTTCGATCTTTCAGCGTTTCAAATTTCAGGAGGCAACCGAGGGGCTTCCTGCTAGCAGCGGGGGAATAGAGTTGATATTTCCGACCGGTGACGAGAATTCGAACCCCCCCACGGGAACTGATAATTTTAACGCTCGATTGTTCGGAAGCCTGGAGCACTCCCTGGATGAGAACTGGATCTGGCTTGCCAACGGCGGGGTAACGTTCTTTGGTGGGGATCAGTACGAAAACCGCCTGGAGTACAATGGTGCACTGCGTTATCAGCCGTCGTCGCAACTGAAACTGATGGTCGAAGCCCTCGGTCAAAGTGGTGGATTCCGTGATCAATCGGAATTCTATCTGGCTCCGGGTGCTAACCTTAAAACGGAGAGTGACTTTTCAATCATGGTTACGGTTCCTGTCGGATTGACGGACGATTCACCCGATTTTAAACCCTCACTTCAGTTTGCCCATGAATTTTAGAAACCTTTTCAGACGGCTACGGAACGAACCCGAGTGGGTGGTTTTAATCGGCCTCGCCTTCTTAATCGGAATCGGGGGTGGGGTTTTTTACTACTACCGCTTTTATCAACATTCCCAGCAGGCAAAGCGACGTTTTACCCAGGTTAGCTCGCTCTACAGTCGGGCTGAACAGACTGGTAATTACCAGAGGGCGGTAGGGGTTCTCGAGAACTACCTGCGGGAGTATAGTGATTCACGCTACGCCGACAAAGGACATTTTTTCCTGGGGCGCTCGTATTACCAAACCGGTCAGTACGTTGCGGCAATCCGGCAATTCAGGCGCCTTCTTGAGAAATCCCCCGACAGTCTATTTACTGAGAGTGCCCGTCTGTACATTGGATACGCTAATTTACAGCGGGGTGAGCCCGCCCAGGCCAGACAGGCCCTGCAGCAAGTCATTACGCAGCACCAGGATCATCCACTCTGGGTGGAAGCTCAGTGGCAGCTGGCCTTGCTTGAGTATCGCCAGGGGAATCGGAAGGCCGCCGACGCTGCTCTCAGTAGGCTCCTGAAGACCGACCAGGACATCGAAAACTACTGGAGGAACTGGGCCCGACGGCTTCGAAATCGCCTCACAGCTCAGTCATAAATGACGGCACTCATTCGGAGGTTAGCCCAGCGCCTCCGGGTATTACCGTTATGGATAAAAATTCCCGTCGTCATCATGCAGGCGGTCGTTCTGCTGGTATTATTCACCTGGCTTTACTTCACGCGGTCGGTTTCGACGATTGAAGTTCCGGATGTAACCGGTCAATCACTACCAGAGGCCCGTCAACGGATACGGGGTCTGGATCTTTCGATTCGAGTCATACGAAAAAACAGTATGAACACACCGGAAAATCACGTTATCCGGCAGATCCCTCAACCCGGATCCAGAATCAAGGAAACCCGGCGGGTGGACCTATACGTGAGTCAGGGGCCGGAGTACGTTACGGTACCGGATTTGCGGGGCGAAACCCTGATCTCCGCCAAAAATTATCTTTACAGGCGTTCGGGAACGGATGAAGAGGTTGTCGGATCCCTGTTGAACTTAGGCTCAATAAGCCGCGTCTACAGCACCAGCTTGTCCAGGGATCGGATCCTGCTTCAGAACCCACAGCCCGGTCTTGAAGTCGTACGGGGGAGTCAGGTTGATTTACTCGTTAGCAAAGGTCACTGGCCCCGTCGAACGATTGTGCCGGACGTGAAGGGGAAGAACCTGAAGCGGGCCAGGGGGCTTTTGAAGGAAAAACATCTCAAGGTGGGCAATTTAAGTTATCAGCTCGAGACGGATAAGCCGGCCTCCGTCATCCTTGAACAGAATCCGCCGTCGGGGCGAATTGTTTCTCGCGATCAGCCGATTTCGTTGACCGTCAATCTTTCGGAGACGGCTGAAGTGGCTCCGCGCCGGTATACGTTCATCCGGGTGACACCACCGTTGTCCCTGGAGGACGGCCGGTTGAAAGTTCGCCTGAATGACCGGCGAGGCTCCAGGATTGTCTACAACGAGATGGTAAAACCCGGTAAAGAGGTAACATTTCTGGTGTCCGTTCGCGGCCCGGCGAAGTTGATAATTTACTGGAACGGCGAGATCTATCGATTCAGACGACTGGAGTATCAACGATGAAAATATTCCCTTCGATTCTATCCGCTGATTTTTCGTGTCTTTCGGACGATCTGGATCCCCTGGTTCGCGAAGGGGTGAACCAGCTGCACCTCGATGTGATGGATGGTCACTTTGTTCCGAATATTTCCTTTGGAATGCCCGTTATCAACTCCCTCGTCGAGCGTTACCCGGATCAGAACTGGGACGCTCACCTTATGATCAGTCAACCCGAGGAGTACTTCGACGAGTTCCTTTCCCTGGGTATGAGGTGGATTTCCGTTCACGTTGAAACCGACCCTGACATTAAGTTGCTTCGCAAACAGTCCAGGGGGAAGGAGGTTCAACTCGGGCTTGCCTTCAATCCAGGAACACCGGTTTCGGATCTTACGGAATACTTGCCTCAAGTGGACTATGTGCTGGCCATGACAGTACAGCCGGGTTTCGGTGGACAGTCCTTCCGCGAGGACGTACTCGAAAAAATCAAACGACTCAAAAAGGAGTTCAGTGGACCCGTTCAGGTGGACGGTGGGGTTGGGCGGGAAACTCTTCCAAGGGCTTACGAGGCGGGGGCGGACTGGTTTGTCTCCGGCTCCTCCGTTTTCGGTGCCAGTAATCCCGCCGACGCTGTCCAGCGGCTAAAAAATACGGTCTGATTGGCCAAAAGAACCTTTTTCGACTCACTCCGCTGGTTTTTCCTGTCACTGATGGCTTAGTGTTGGTGCTACTCAAGGGGGACCTTCCAGTAAAACGGTGGCTCCGTCTTGACGGAAAAGATAGGTAAACCGAAGTAACGGTTCCGACTTTGCGGGTTTGTTTAATGACCGGAGAGTAGATTCAACCAGTCCTCGAATTGAATTCAGGCCGGTACGGCCTCTATCTGACCCAGGTATGTCGGCAGTTTAACAAAAAGTCCGCTTGGATGCTGACGGTAACGTTTTTCCTGGATGTTGACGTTTTCACTTGCTTTCGGTCCGGTTTTCGACAGTTGTTTCAAGTTCATAGGTGATTTTGTAACCGTCTCCGGATTTTTGTAGGGAACGGTTTTCCAGTCCGTGAGAGGTTATTTTGAAACCCTTTTCAAAGTGAAAATCCTATGCCTTTTCTGGGATAAATTATCGTGCCTCCGTAGACTGTTCGAATTTCTTCCAGGAGCTGGTTCCAGTCGCCGGGGATCTCCGTCAGATTATGGTGAAACGGGACCAGGGTGTTCACTTCCGCCGACTCGGCGAGTTCGCCGAGCTCCTGTGCGCTTGTGTGCGAGTCCTTGAAGTACCGGCGATAGGCGTGAAGTCCCTGGCAGTCGTGAATCAGGACGTCGGATTGGCGAGCGGCGGATTGAATGGTTTTACAGGGGGTGGTGTCCCCGGAGAAGACGATTTCTTGATTTGA
>JBDGPI010000036.1:18788-29733 GCA_042219765.1 Salsurabacterium abyssinicum (SeqCode) | reverse complement strand
CAAATCCAGGGCGCGAATGTTCGTTGGGAAGCGTTCTGATTGTGAGGGATTCAATCAGGTCCAGTGACGTTGTGTCTTCGGTACTGATTTTGTTGAACGTGACGGTTAGGTACTTGTCGGGTTGCTGGAGGTCGTAGGCTTCAAGACTTTCCCTTAAGCGGGGGATGGCTTCGGCCGTAGACCAGCAGGTGATTTTACGGTGGTTCCGATAATAACTATGGGAAAGGAATGGAAGACCGTACGTATGATCGGGATGGCTATGGGTGATTACCACGTCAGTAACGCTGTCCCGGTCGAGGCCGGCGTCCCTGAGTCGAGCCGGGATGTTACCACCGGCATCGATTAGAATGGTTCGCTTACCGTTGCTCAACGCCAGTGACGCCGTTGCCTCATTGGGGGGCGTCAGGGTTGATGAAGACCCCAGTATGTGAAGTCTCCAGTTACTCACCGCAGTTCTCTCTCAAGCCAGTTTTCCCACTCGAACTGAAGCGAGTTTAAACTCCTGTTCAGGATTGATTCGGCGGCTTTTTTGAAGGAACCTTCCTCTCCTGTTCGCTGGATGATTCGTTTGATCAGAATAAGTCCGTAGCGGTCCTCCAGGAAATCGATTAAGGAATAGCTGTACTCGTAGGCCAGCCTGGCTTTTTCACGATCCGTTTTCTGTTTGAAGATTTCGGAAATATCACTGAGGCTACTGATGTTCTTTTCGGGGCGATTCTGCTTTAATTGACGGTATTTAAAACGATCCCTTGACTGTCGATATTCCTGGAAAGTAGCGAAACCCTCGTTAAACCAGAGCGGTAAGTTGTTCCGGGCGATATGGTACAGGAGGGCATGTGTGTATTCGTGGTACAGGGAGCGAGTGGTGTAGGGCTGTGATGACTCGGATCGATAGGGAAGGTGGATTTTACCGTCGAAAACCCCACCGCTCCAGACCGGGGCCTGGATTACCCGGCGAAACTGAGGTTGTTCGTAGAGTATGACGGTAAATTTATTCTCGGGAAACAAATCCAGGTCGCCTCCTATCCGACGGTAGGCTTTGGCGAGATCGTGGTTTAAGTTTCCGGACACTCCCGATGGAATACCCGGAGCCGTCAGGATAATGAAGTGCGAATAAATATTACTCCTGAGGTTGAGGTCGTAGAGTTTTTTCGATCGCTGAATTAATTTCTGTGCCGTCTCACGGAGTTCCGGATTGTTGGTTTTTCGGTAACTGGATTGAAATTGCCCAATTGCACGGTTGAACCGGTTTTTGTCGTAAAATATTTTGCCCGCAAGTAAGTAGACGTCCGGGGGCAGATCGCCTCGGGTTGTCAGGGGTCGAATAAGTCGCATGGCCTTGTTGGGCTGTTGCTGTCGGTAGGCTTTCCAGGCCCGGTTGATGCGCTCGGCAACGTCCGGTTGAACCATTCTGTCGTCCTGAGCTTGCGCTGGAACCCCGGAAACAATGAACAGCAACACTACGAGGCCGATCAATGTCCTAAGAAATCTCAGTTTACTGTCCAAGTGGGATGGATCTCCGGATTTACTGATCATGCCGTTACCTCCGGCTTAAGTACCAGAATATGCCAGGCTAGTGGAAATTAGTTTCGTTGATTGCATTTTTTTGGCATCATTATGGGTCTGTGCCTGTACCATTCTACGCATTTCATGATTTATTTTGAAATGTTTTTATCGGGTCAATCATTCCTTCACTAACTCTGGATGATTCTCATGTTTGATTCTTTGACGGACAACCTAACGGACGCCTTCGATGAGTTCCGCGGTAAGGGAAAATTATCGGAGGCTCAGGTTGAGTCTGGTTTAAAAGAAGTACGCCGGGTACTCCTTGCGGCGGACGTCCATTATTCCGTGGTCAAGAAATTCATCAATGACCTACGAGAACGGGCCACCAACGAGGAGATCATGGATAGCCTCTCTCCGGCCCAACAATTAATACAACTGGTGCAGGAGGACCTCGAGGAACTACTGGGTGGGGAGGAAGCTCACCTGGAGATCGGTGAGGCGAATCAGACCCCTGTTCTGCTGGTTGGTCTGCAGGGGACCGGGAAGACCACGTCCTGTGCCAAACTTGCTCACCACTACACGAGTGAGGGGAACGAACCGCTTTTGATTTCGACTGACGATCAACGCCCCGCCGCGCAGGATCAGCTCAAGCAGCTGGCGGATGAAAATGGTTTTGACATGTACACTCACGACATGGAAAACGTCGATCAACATCTCAAGAATGCGCGGGAACAGGCCAGAGAAAATGGCCAAAACCCTCTGATTATTGACACGGCAGGGCGGTTGAGCATTGACGAACCGATGATTGATGAAGTCCAGCATTACACGGACCTGCTTCCGGAGACGAAAGTGCTCCTGGTTCTTGACGGGATGATGGGTCAGGAAGCACTTCAGATTGCCGAGGACTTCAACGAAGCCTTACCCCTTGATGGCCTGATTATGACGAAAATGGAGGGTGACGCCCGGGGTGGCGCTGCAATTTCCGCCAAGGAAGTTACCGGAGTCCCCATTATGTTCCTCGGTGTTGGTGAGAAAGTCTCGGCAATAACTCCGTTCTATCCCGAAAGGATGGCCTCCCGAATTCTTGGGATGGGAGATATGCTATCCCTGATTGAAGAAGCCGAGGAAGCGGCTGACCTCGAGGAACAAAAAGAAATGCAGGAACGGATGCTCGAAGGCAAGGTCACCATGGAGGACGTCGAAAAACAGTTGAAACAGCTGAAAAACATGGGGCCGATTGAAGGAATTCTCGAGAAATTACCGGGTGGATTCGAACTCAAGAAGAAACTCGATCAGGTTGATTTTAGTCCCAAGGACATCGACCGAATGCAGGCGATTATCCGGTCGATGACACAGGACGAAAAAAACCACCCCGACATAATCGACGGATCCCGCCGGAGGCGAATTGCCAAAGGAAGTGGAACCTCCGTGGAGATGGTTAACCAGCTTCTCGAGCAGTATCAAATGATGAAGAAAATGATGAAAAAAATGAAGGACAACCAGGGTATGATGCAGGAAATGGCTTCCGGTATGGGTTTCGGAGACATGGGAAATATGATGAACATGTTTGGCAATTAACTCACACCATCAACACTCTCTCATTTCAGAAAGGTAGTGATTTACAATGGCGATGAACATGCGCCTTCAGCGAATGGGTGCGAAAAAACAACCTCGTTACCGGATTGTGGTAATGGAGCAGTCCGATGGCGCCAGCGCGGGTTACATTGAAAAAATTGGTAATTACTTTCCCGAGGCCAGTGACGAAAAGGACGAAGTCGAAATCAATGAGGATAAAGCGATTGAGTGGCTCGGCAACGGAGCCCAACCCTCCGAAACCGTGAAGGATCTCCTCTCGGACGAAGGTATCCTCGAGAAACTTCACGAAGAGGGTTCAGCCGCCTAATGGAGGCTGATGTCGAGGAATTAATTCGATACGTTGGGCGCTATTTGCTCAAACGGCCGGATTACCTCGATATCGAAGTGGAATCCGACAACGGTAAAACTCTGCTACTTGTCTCCGTGCACGAACAGGACCGGGGGCGGATGATCGGACGGGGAGGTCGAACGGCTCAATCCCTGCGAACCCTCGTCCGAACTTCGGGGGCTCTTAACGACGAACAGTACAGGATGCGGATCGTTGACTGAACCGGACGAGGTTCTCAAGGTCGGCCGGATTATTAAACCCCACGGTATTGAGGGTGAACTTTCGGTCGAGTCCTACACGGATTTTCCCGACGAACGCTTCCGTAGCGGGAACGAGATCCTCCTGGAACTTGATGATGAATTGCGTCCGGTAACCGTGCTGAACAGCCGTCCGCACCAGGATAGGATTCTACTGGAACTGGAGGAAATTTCCGACCGGAATCACGCCGAGGAACTGCGCGATTGCTGGTTGGTAGTCCCGGCTGAATCGGATGCCGGTGGATCTCACTCTATTCTGGGCCATGAACTGCTCGACTTAACGGTTCGAACCACCAGCGGACAGCAACGGGGCAAAATTACCGACGTCCATCCGGATAGTATGAATCCCCTCGCTGAAATCACCTATGGTGATGGGGTCCTGGACTTTCCACTTTCCGAAGATTTGATCGTGGAGTTAAATCCCGAGGAGGGATTTATTGTCCTGGATTTCCCATCCGGCTGGGAAAAACTTAAGCGGTCCTGACCGGATTTCCCGGAGATCTTTCTATGGATATTCACGTTCTCACTGTGTTTCCACAGTATTACCGTCCCTTCGGCCGGTATGGCCTGATGGCCCGGGCCATGGAGGAGGGACACATGAACTTGACCCCCTGGAGTCTGCGGCGGTTTACGCCAGACGATTACGGTGAAATAGACGACAGGGCATACGGTGGCAAATACGGAATGGTGATGAAACCGGAACCATATTTTCGCGGTGTCGAGCACATTCGTGATAGCCGGGGGGATGGTAGCACGTTGCTCATGGCTCCCGATGGGAAAGAATTGACGAATCAACGGGCAAAAGACTTGTCCAAACGCGAACGAATAATTATTCTTACAGGTCGATACGAGGGCGTCGACAACCGTGTTCGTGAAAATCTTGCCGACGACGTCTGGTCAATCGGATCGTACGTTACTCCTGGCGGCGATCTACCTGCACTTGTCCTGATTACGTCAGTGATTCGGCATATTTCAGGGGTCGTGGGCAATCAGTCTTCGGTCGCTAACGATAGCTACCAGGATGGGTTGCTTGCTCCGCCGCATTACACCAGGCCAGACACGTATCGTGGATTTACCGTTCCGGACGTTCTTTTATCCGGCGATCATAAAAAAATAGAAGAGTGGCGACAGCAACAAGCAAGACGCCGTACCGAACAGGAACGCCCTGAGCTTTTGGATGACAATCAAGCCGACGGTTAACGTAAAATACGTTGAACTGATCGGATTTAGGAGGCAACCACCATGAAACAATCGTTACAGGAAGCTATTCAGGATGAACTCCCGGACGCAAACTACCCTGACTTTGAACCGGGCGACAAAATTCGTGTTACGACCACCCAGGAAATACAGGGACAGCAACGCGAACGCCATTTCGAAGGTGTCTGTATTGCTCGGCGTGGCGAGGGACCCGATAAAACATTCAAAGTACGTAAAGTGAGTTTCGGAGTCGGTGTCGAGAGAATTTTCCCCTTACACTCCCCGATTATTGATAAAATCGAGATCGTGAAAAAAGGTAAGGTTCGACGGGCGAAGCTAACCTACCTGGAGGGTCGCTCGGCCAAGGATTCACGCATTGAGGAAGAGCGTGTGGACCTCGAGGAACTCAACCGGACCGATGAGGTCGAGGACAGTCAGGCCGAGGATACGGGTGGAAGTGACGACGTCGACGAGGATGCAGAGCAGACCGCCGACGAGGAACAAGCGTCGGATGATCAGGAGGACGATGACACCAACGAAGAATAGGAGGAAGCCCAATCCGGGAACTTAATGGGATCCGATGAATCCTCCCCAAGGCCGTACCGCCTGACGGAGAATCTTGCCGATGCTTTGTCTTTACAGGAAGGTCAGCTTTTAAGGGCCCGGGTTGTTTCGTGTTTACCTGCCGATAAAAACAAGCTCGTTATTAATCTCAAGGGACAGAAAGTTCTGGCCCGGAGTCAGCTAGACGTCGAGGAGGATCAAACCCTTCTTGTTCGTGTCGAATCCCTCGACAGTCCCCTCGAGTTGAGTCTCTTTGAACCGTCGGAGGCTCCTGAGAAACTGACGGAATCCGACCTTGAGAATTACTTGAAGACCAGGAACCTCGATCAATCCGAGGAAACGGTTGAGTTCCTGCAATCCTGGCTTGATGCATCACTACCTCTCGGTAATTCTCAGTTTCACAAAGCCCTCAACAATCAACAGCTTTTCGAGGAATCCGAGGAGGCCTCCCTGCGCCGTAAGATGTGGGGGTTCTGTTTCCTTGAGGAACGGGGCTTTCCCCTGAGTGAGGAGACGATTGATCTCGTCGGCCGAGTCAAGGAAACTGATCGTAGCGCAGGATGGACGAAATTCTTCGCGGGGAACTCCGGTACCCTCCACGCCGAGAAGACGGACATTAATATACGGGATAGACTACAGTACGTTGGGTTTGACCTGATACGGCGCTTCGGTAAAAGACCCCATGAGGCCAGTCGCACCCTTCACGCCCAGCTTCTTAAAGCTTTGAAGGGCTCCTCATCGGATCTTTCGGCACCGGAATCGCTCATTAAGTCGCTTCTGGGCCAAATTCTGAGTGTTGCCCTTGTCAATCTGGAAAATGCCGAGGAATTCCTTTTCTTTATTCCTCTGGTTCAGCGTGAGAGCATTGAACTGGCCTGGGTTGGTGGTCGAACCAGTTCGGAGGACTCCACTGGTTGGAATTTGAACGCTTATCTTACCCTACCGGATCTGGGGTCCGTCGGTTTTACCGCCAACAAGTCCCAGGACCGTCTTCAGGTGACGTTGTTGTCCGATCGGGAGAGGACTCTTGAGTTGTTTAAGAAACGCAGTGATGAGCTAAAATCCGGACTACGGGCGGATGGCTCAACCGTAACTGTAAGCGTCCAGCAAAAAGAACCACAGAGAGACTTTGATGCTTTTGATCTGATGGAGGTTTCCTCGGGAACCATGAATACGTCGTTTACGAGAGGATTGGATCTGACGGTATGAGCCCGGAGGAGGAACCCCCCGATAACCTCGACTTTACCCGCTCCGACGAAGTGGTTTACGGTGATCCCAGTAAAGAAACTCCTGCGGAAGAGCGCAAAGCCGTCGCCCTCGAGTACGATGAAGGAGACGAGGAAGCTCCTCGAGTTACCGCTAAAGGGGAAGGTCAGGTGGCGGAAAAAATAATCGAACTGGCGGAACGTGAGGACGTCCCGCTCTACGAGGACAGGGATCTTGTTGAACTCTTGTATGGGCTTGATCTTGACGAACAGATCCCTCCGTCCCTCTACGAAGTTGTGGCTGAGGTCTTTGCGTTTCTCTATCGACTTAACGAAGAACAAAACGACGAGTAGCACACGGGGGTTGGATTTACACTTATGAAATCATTCTCTGTTGACGAACTGGATATAGGGGCAGTTTTCGACTGTCCCACGTACACCCCAGACGGGAAGAAACTAAGCGACCCTTTCAGCTTCTTTCGCTCCGAAAGCCTCGAACAGCTCCGTCTCTGGCAAATAGACACCATCCAAGCTGAATCGGGTCCACTTACTGAGGACGAACTGGAGGCTTACCGGTCCAAAGCGCGAGAAATGCAGGGAGGCGAGAAGACTGCCACCGCCGACGTCTTTGAACTGGACGACCCGGTGGAAGAGGGCGAGACACCACCGGCTGATAATGTCCCCAGAAACGTAAAAAAACGAGTCCAGAAATCATACCGGCGCTGTCTCACTGGAACCAAAAAGATTCTCAAACCGCTGAGTCAGGGCCGGATAAGCGATGCAAAAGAACTCTACGATACGATTCAACCGATCGTTGAAGTGGCCATGAACATGCAATCCGCTCTCCTGTTTCTGCTGGCCGACCTCGAAGGTGACGATGAGGATGATTACCTCTTTCCTTACAGCCTGCACACCTGTCTGATCTCCGTTCTTCTTGCCCTGGAGATCGGTTACGAAGCGGCTGAGTGCCGGAAAGTCGGCGTGGCGGGATTGATCCATGACGTCGGAATGCTCAAAATTCCGCAACACATCCGTCTGGCCACGGGAGATCTCGACGAAAGTCAGATTGATATGATCCATTCCCATCCCGAACGTGGGGCCAGGATATTATCCAATGTGGATCGACTGGAGAGTTCCGTTCAGGAAGTCGCCGCCGAACACCACGAACAGGTTGATGGGTCGGGGTATCCCCTGGGCCTGACCCACGAGGACATCCATCCTCACTCCCGGATCGTAAATCTGGCGATGACTTTCGTTGCCATGACTCAGAAACGAAGCCACCGGTCGTCCTTAACGGCTCAGGAGAGTATACGCGAGCTGGTGAAAACCGAGCGGGAGCGGTACGATGGTCGGGTTCTCAGGGCTTTTATTAACCGCTTTGGTCTCTACCCTCCCGGAACATTTGTACGGCTGAACACCGGCCACACTGCGCTTGTGACGGAAGTTAATAGTGATGACCCACTTAATCCGACTGTTAAAGTCCTCACATCCTCCGACGGCTCCCGATTGAGCCAGCCCTTTTCGGTTGGCCTCCAGGATTACGACGTAAAAGTTACGGAAGTCATTAAGGACCATGATCTGGGCTCGGCCCTGGAGCTTGCCTGACCAGCAGTTCCTGGCCTTCACAACCGATATGGGGCAGGAGGGTGAGTGACGACCTCGGTCAATGGGGAGAGGATCTTGCGGCATCCTATTTACGGAACCATAATTGGACAATAGACAGACGTAATTACGAAACTCCCTTCGGGGAGTGCGACCTGGTTATTACCCAGGACGACATACTTGCCTTTGTTGAAGTGAAGACGCGCCGCACGAAGCAATTTGGGCCTCCCGAGGAAGCCATCACGCCTACGAAAAAGGATCACCTACGAAAAATAGCTCAGTATTATCTGGGTAACCATGAGACCTCCCGACACTGCCGTTTCGACGTCGTGGCGATTCAGTTGATTGACGGTTCTACCAGTATTCGACACATAGAAGGGGCTTTCACCTGAATCGTGAGTCTTTCTCGGGTTTATTCCGGGTTGGTTGATGGCATTGATGGGAGCATCGTTGAAGTAGAGACCCACATCGATCAGGGTCTACCGGGAGTACACGTCGTGGGGTTACCCGACCAGGCCGTTAAGGAAAGCCGCGAGCGTATCCGACCTGCCATAAAGGAATCCGGTTTTGAATTCCCCAACCGAAAAATCACCGTGAATTTGTCGCCGGCCGATAAGACGAAGGAAGGGTCAACCTACGATCTTCCGATGACCATCGGTTTTCTGATGGCGGATAATCAGCTTGAAGTTACGCGGACTGATCTGGAGTCAACTCTCCTGATTGGGGAGATCGCTCTGGATGGAGCCCTTAGGCCGATACCGGGGGTGTTACCGCTCAGTCTGGCGGCTTCCGAGGCCGGTTTCGACCGGGTTGTTCTTCCGAAGGAAAATTATCACGAGGCCGAGCCAACGGATCTGAGAGTCTTAAGCGCCACGCACCTCCGTGAGGCCGTGGGGATAATTGAAGGAAGGGTAGAACCCTCGAATCCTCCGTCCTCCCGGGGGCGGTCCTCCGAAAAAATTCCGGATTTCTCGGACGTCCGTGGGCAACAATCGGCCAAGCGGGGACTGGCCCTGGCGGCTTCAGGGGGTCACAACGTCCTGATGATGGGCCCTCCCGGAACCGGTAAATCGATGCTTGCCAGCAGAATGCCGGGGATATTGCCGAGTTTAGACAGGGATGAGTCACTCGAAACGACCTCGGTCCATAGCGTGGCGGGGGAAATGGTCGGGGAAAGGACATTAATTGAGGATCCTCCCTTCAGGGCGCCGCATCACACAATATCCGGGGCCGGTTTAATTGGAGGGGGTAGAATTCCCAAACCCGGTGAGGCCAGCCTGGCCCATCATGGAGTGTTGTTTCTGGATGAACTCCCGGAGTACAAGCGATCCATTCTCGAGACCCTTCGGCAGCCGCTCGAAGAGGGGGTTATTCACGTCTCTCGGGCTCAGGATTCCCAGACATTTCCCGCTAATTTCCTCCTGATTGGCGCCATGAACCCCTGTCCCTGTGGCTACCTTACACATCCTAAGCGGGACTGTGTTTGCAGCCCCCGCCAAATTGACCGTTACCGCCGGAAGTTATCCGGCCCGTTGCTGGATCGCATTGACCTTCACCTGTCGGTGGGCCCGGTCGACTTTGACGAACTTAAGGGGAACGGTGATAGCACATCCACCGCCGACATACGGAGACGGGTTAAAGGGGCCCGAGATCGACAGGCAGACCGCTACGAGAACGAACCATTTTCCCTCAACGCCGAACTTGGGTCCCGGCAGGTTGAGCGTTACTGCTCGCTGACGGACGCCGCGGAGGATCTACTCCGGCAGGCCGTCGATCAATACGGCTACAGTGCCCGGACCGTTCACCGTGTTCAAAAAGTGGCCAGAACGCTGGCGGATTATAACCAGGACGACCAGTTAACCGACAAACACATGGCACAGGCCCTTCAGTTTCGGGAGTTTGAACTCAGCAACCAGCCCTGAAACCATTTTTCTTCCCCAGCGGACTCCTCCTCACCGCAAGGATAGCCTACCGGATTCAACGAGAAACTCCGTTAAATACTTAACGTATACCACATGTACTTGATGACATTGCCTGGAACATTTTAACGGTCGACTCCACAACTAGACCCTGTTGACAATTACCACTTAAATTCAAACTCTATCGTACCTGGAACAGAGGTTGAAAAATTTTTGTTATCGGAACGAACGGAGGGATGTGTGCTCATGCCTCGAAACCAGGTCAGTGTGATTGGTAGTGGCTCTGCCTCCGAAAAGGCTCGCGAAGAGGCCTACGAAGTGGGGCAGCGGCTCGGGAATCATGGTGTGAACTTGGTTTGCGGTGGCGGAGGTGGTGTCATGGAAGCGGCCTCCCGGGGGATATCGGAGTCGGAGGATGGTCTGGCGATCGGAATACGGCCCGAGACAACCGACCGCATGGCGAACGAATGGCTGGATGTGGTTATACCAAGCGGGATCGGCCAGGCACGCAACCTCAGCGTGGTGTTGTCGGGCCGGGCAATTATTGCTATCAGTGGTTCCTACGGAACTCTATCGGAAATATCGCTTGCTCGTAAGTTCGAGAAGGATCTGTTTGGAATCGGAACCTGGCAACACGAGCGGTTTGATTTTCCGACGGATTTAACTCCGGCGGAAGCCGTGGAACGGGCTATGAATTGTCTGGATGCCTGACCGTTCATTTTCCGCTACAGTATGGTCTTATTTGATGTAAAATTTAAGGAAATCAGGATA
>JBDGPI010000036.1:18378-18778 GCA_042219765.1 Salsurabacterium abyssinicum (SeqCode) | reverse complement strand
GGTCATGTCGTGTCAAACAGTCAAACCAAGCGTATGGAACTTTCCCTGGAAGGTCGTGTCCAGGGGGTCGGTTTCCGTCATTTTACGGTGACGACTGCTCGGAAGTTGGACAACGTAACCGGTTGGGTTAAAAATGAGTCGGACGGATCAGTGACAATTGTGGCCGAGGGGCCAGTGGATGAATTGCAAAAACTGGAAACGGCCGTTCAGGATGGTCCTCGTTCGGCCCGTGTGGATAATATCGAGAAGGACACAAAGGACGCGAACAACGAATTTATGTCGTTTGAGGTCCGTTATTAGTGGACCAGGTGGGACTTTACCTCTCGGGGGCGGGATCCCTCGACGGCAGCGATGTGATGACGTCGGTTCTGGCCTATTCCATTTTACAAAACCTTGATTT
>JBDGPI010000036.1:241-18346 GCA_042219765.1 Salsurabacterium abyssinicum (SeqCode) | reverse complement strand
GCCCTGAGTGAGGCTGCACGGATCGTTCGAGGCGACATAAGGGACATGCGGGCCGTGGAGGCCGATGACCTCTTCGCGGCCGTCTTTGTCGGTGGAGGCGGTACACTCTCCACGTGGACCGACTATCATAAGCGAGGTCAGGATTGCCGGGTGACGGAACGGTTGAAATACCAGGTCCTGGATCTTTTCCGGGCGGAAAAACCAATGGTCGGTTTCGGTAATGCTGCGTTTGTTCTTGCCAGAATACTGGCGGACCCAGCTGAGGACTTAACAATAAACATTGGGTCCAATGCTCAACTGAATCAAGCACTGGAGGAATGGGGAGTCACAACCGATGAAAGTACCCCCTCCTGGGATAGTCACAATCAAGTTGGCAGTCTCCCCGACGTGGTAAAAACGGAGAGCCTTCCCGAGCTCAAGGGTGAGATGTCAGAGATTCTCGACAGAGCCCTGGTCTGACCCGTCGTTCGCGAACTTCATCTCACGTCCGTCTCAACCTATCTGAACTCTGTTTGGTTTATGAATGCACTATTCGGTCGCAGAGGTATTTTCCTCCGAAACTCAAACTTAGCTGTTTTCCCGAATATTTGAAGTTCTCGGCATCAATCCTCGTGATCGACCCGGCAAACCCCCGGAAAATAACGGGCAATTTTTGAGACACCATTAATACATCAAAATATTTTGAGATGTCTGCCGCAGGAAAGGATGGTTACCGTTGGACCTTTACGATCGATTGAAGTCGATACTTTTTAATTTGCCGCCCGAGGCAGCTCACGATACGGCCGTTAAATTACTGAGCTGGGCTCAGAACCCACTTACGAAACCGCTTCTGGAATCACAGTACAACTTTGAGGATTCCAGGTTGGAGCAGGACCTCTGGGATACTACCTTTCCCAATCCCGTGGGCCTGGCCGCGGGCTTCGACAAAAACGCTCGCATACCACCGGCCGTCGAAGCACTCGGTTTTGGTCACATGGAAATTGGGGGCGTGACCGCCGAGGGGCAACCGGGCAATCCCAAACCCCGTCTTTTTCGGCTTCGGGACGATAAGGCTCTGGTGAACAGGATGGGATTCAACAATGAAGGGGCGGAAGCCATTGCCGATCGACTGGAGGCAATGAGTCTTCCTGCGTTTCCCGTGGGGGTGAACATGGGTAAATCCAAATCCACACCGCTCGATGAGGCTGCCGAGGATTACGCGTTTACTTACAAACAGTTGAAGGATTTCGGCGATTACTTCGTAGTGAATGTTTCAAGTCCCAATACTCCGGGTCTTCGGGAACTCCAGGCCGATACACCACTTCGGCGGATCATTGAAAGACTTAAGGAACTCGGAGCCGATCCACTACTTGTCAAAGTGTCCCCTGATTTGAGTGAACGGGACCTGGAGGGCGTAGTCGAGGTTTGTGCCGAATTCGACCTGGATGGAATAATCGCGGTTAACACGACCACCCAGCGGTCGGAGGACCTCAAAAGCTCCGCCCGGTCCGAGGAAGGGGGCCTTTCCGGTAAACCACTGGCCGAGCGATCAACACAGCTGGTGAAGTTTATTCGCCGCCGAACCGACAGTCCCATCATAGGGGTCGGTGGTATTTTTACCGCGGAGGACGCTTACGAAAAGATCCGGAACGGTGCGAATCTGGTTCAGTTGTACACGGGCTTTATTTATGAGGGACCGAGCGTGGCACGAAGCATAAACGAAGGCCTCGTGTCCCTGCTGGAGAGGGACGGTTATTCCCGGCTGTCCGAGGCCGTCGGAGTCGATGTTGACTGAATCTTCCTGAAATAACCTTGTCGACTCTTTATTTGAGGTTGAATTACCCTTCGAAGGAGGCTTACGAATAGCGAACCCGGCAGGACCCTTCGGTAACGTTTTCGTTGACGACCAGGGTGAAGTGCTCCCGCTTTTTTTCTTGGGCTTCCGATTTGTCCAGTAGTTTTACTTCCTCTACGTTGTAGATGGTTCCACTATCCCTGGACCGGTAGTGCCGTTTTTCCTCGTCTAAGTATTCCACGGGTTCGTCACACAAATCCTCAATTCCGAGTTGCACAATACGGGCGTTGGATTGCCGGCGGTCACCTTCAAGGACGTAGGTTTCGGGTTCACCGTCTTTTCCTTCACTCACCGTGAGCTGTAGAAGTTTCATGAATCCAGAACTCCTCTAACCAGGTCAAATAGCTTAAAAATCATAGTAAGAATAAGTCTGTTTTTACAGGTTATTGACGGAGGGCACAGGCCCACGATCAAGTAACAATCCAGTGTCCGTCCTTTGCCCGAGGTCGGGGAGGACATAAGAGACCTCGTCAATCGAATTTTCACCCCGGTTTCATGATATCGGATTGGTCCAGGACTAAGGGACCTTGCAACGAGGAGAGGTTCGTGATGCGATTAGTTAAAGGACATGTTACTGCTTGAGAGGGGGTCGGTTCCGATGATAACCCAGGTCGATGCGCTGGATGATCTTCACCTGATTGATACCAAATTTCACGGGGGTAAGAATCACGTCGGAGCATACTTGCTCGATTCCGAGAAGCCGGTTTTACTGGATGCCGGAGCCTCGACTGGCGTGGATACTTTGCTGGAGGGAATCGTTACCTCAGGCATGGTACCCGACGATCTGGAGTATATTTTTCTGTCACACATGCACCTTGATCACGCCGGGGGGGCTGGCTACCTGCTTGAGTCCTGTTCCAATGCTTCGGTTGTCTGTCACCGTGACTCAGTGTCCTACTTGTCCGAACCCGAAAAAATCGATCGGCTGGTCCGTAGTTCATACCGTGCCGTCGGGGACCTTGCCGAGGCCTACGGCGATCTCGAGGCCATACCGGAACGACGGTTTCAGTCAGTCACCGGGGGTGATGTCATCGACCTCGGGGATCGGACGATGAGGGTTATCGAGAGCGGCGGTCATTCTCCCTATCATCTGGCTTTTTACGAGCCGCAGGCCAAGTTCCTGTACGTTGGTGACGCGGCGGGAATGTGGATTGACAATACGGTGCTACCGGCCACACCACCACCGTCCTTTGACTTCGAGAAGGCCATCAAAACCATAGATGACCTCCGGGATCTGGAGGTGAAGCATCTCGTTTATCCACATTTTGGTGTTCGTTCGGACGGAGATGAAGGATTGACGGACTACAGGTCGGTTTTGACGGAGTGGGTTAGCAGCGTCGAAGAGGCCTACGACAGGCTCCAGGACGAGCAGGATGTGGTTGAACTGATGGTTGAACAGACGCAGAAGCATTTCGAAATCTGGGATGAGTCCATTGCCCGTCAGACAATCGAAACCGATACCACGGGTGTTATTGGTTACCTCAACGACCGGGAGTAAAGCGCTATGAAACTGGAGGATTCTTTGCGTATTGGTAATTGCAGGATTCCGAACCGGCTGTTTCGGGCTCCGCTGCTTGAGTGTGCCGGTAATGGACCTGATGCGGTCGATATATTCATTCGTGAACTCGAGCCCTGTGCCGAGGCTGGAGTCGGTTTGATTTTTCAGGGAGCCTCGATTGTTCGTGCCGGCAGTGGCTGTGCTGCTCCAAAAATGACGCGGGTTCATAATCCTGACTTTGTGAGCGAACTGTCCGAACTGACGGATACTATTCACAATCATGGGTCAAAGATTTTTATTCAGCTGGGACACGGTGGTTTGCGCAGCCGTGAAACCTGGCATCGGGGCTACAGTGACAGGAATTTAACCCAGCTGGCGGTTTCCGAACTACCGTTACAATTAAAACTTGCCCAGGCCGCCGGGCTGGTTGATTACAACCTCCACGTCCTGTCCACGGATGAAGTGTACGAACTGGCGGAGGACTTCGGGCGTTCGGCGTCCTACGCCATCGAGGCCGGGTACGATGGGATTCACCTTTCGGCGGCCAACATGAGTCTCATTCAGCAGTTTTTATCCCCATTCTACAACCGGCGAAACGACGAATTTGGAGGGGATTTGCGGTCCAGGGCCTACTTTTTAAAAGTTATACTTGATGCCATACGTGACCGTGTGGGAGATTCGGTTCCCGTGGTAACCAAAGTTCCCGCCGAAACTCAGGCTCCCTGGTTTGTCAGGCGTCACCTGTCTCTTGAGGATGGAGTGAAACTGGCGACACAGCTTGAATCCTTCGGTTACGATGCGCTTGTACCGGTGCAGACGTCGGTTTTCTGGGACATGAATTTAATCAAAGGTCATTTTCCGGATAGTGCCTGGTCGGATCAAAATTACGAGGAAGGCTACGATCAGGCATTCGGGGGATGGCTTGCCCGGGAAACTGTTGAAACACTCAATTGGTTGCAATCCTTTCAGGCGTCGTTTGAGCCGGTCTGGAACCAGGAATACTTTGCCGCAGTCAAAGAACAGGTTGATGTGCCGGTGCTGGCGGTGGGTGGTATACGCACCCGCAAACAGATTGACGCTCTGCTGGACAACAGCGACTGTGATCTCGTAGGCATGGGACGGCCGTTCTACGCCGAACCGAAGTTGGCCGCGCGTTTGTTGAATACGCGGGATGGGACGGCCGAGGTCCTCTGCAACAACTGTAACAACTGCACCATTCCCCAGGTGACAGGCGCACCTGGCACCTGTCGCACGCCGGCCGTTATGAAGAAAAAAGCCCAACTTATGAAAGAGAACGCTTACGAAACTTGAACGTCCGGGAGCAAGGTGTCACTTTTTAAGTAGAATTGAAGCGATCGGGTTTTTCCCGGAGGAACAGTGCTTGAGTGAGTTTCATCGATGGGTTCTCGCAGACTTCCCCGGTCCCGTTTATCGTTGATGTATGACCCCAGGGGTGAACAGATCCAATGTGATTTTTTGCCCAAGTGATTTACCCTATGTGTTCTCCGTACCTGAAATTTCCTCTCGAAAGGAGTCTCACATGACAGTCCTCGACGCTATCTTTATGTACCTCGGAATGGCGCTTCCCATAATCATTCTGTTTTTTGTAGTCCCCTTTGTCGGCTTGTACCTTGCGTTCTCACTGTTCCGGGACGACATGGAGCTAAGTCCGAAGGACCTTTGAACCATCCTATGGTTCCCGTGAATCTGGATCGGGATGTGCCCCCGTTATCCCGGGATTTGGAGGACTTTGCCCAATCAATTAAGGGGTTCATGCCGCCCGAGGAAGGTCGGGCGCTTTACCGGGCCGGCTACACTGCCGCGTCGCAGGGCCCCCTCCTGGAGGTCGGCACTTACTGTGGTAAATCAGCGCTGTATTTTGGTGCCGCCGCCCGAAAGAATAACGAAAAAGTCTTCACGATTGACCACCACCGTGGATCGGAGGAGAACCAGCCGGGGTGGGAGCATCACGATCCCGAAGTCGTTGATGATCGTACGGGGGAAATTGATACATTACCGTTTTTTCGCCGGAATATTTACGATGCCGGGCTGGAGGACACCGTGATCGGTATCGTTGGGGATTCGATCGACGTCGCTGAACGTTGGGAGACTTCGCTTGCCCTGGTGTTTATTGACGGCGGTCACGGTGAGGAACCCGCCCACAATGACTACGAGAACTGGTCTCCCAAGGTTCGACCCGGGGGGTTGCTTCTTATTCACGACGTGTTCGAGGATCCCGAGGAAGGAGGACGGCCACCGTACGAAATTTTTTGCCGGGCGATTGACTCGGGAAACTTCGAGGAAGTCTCCCGCACCGGATCACTGAGAATATTACGTAAGACACCGGAAAACGACACTATGAGTTAATATCCCGCTTGCCTTTCCCGGTTTCATCGTTTTACCATTTTTTGTGCATCAAAGTCAGGCATCCAGAGAACTGTACAATCCCTAATACTTTTGTCCTGGGGATGCCCTGGTTTGACAATTGATTCGAACAGTGAATCGACGGCGCATTTTGAGTCTTTGGGTTTCAACGTGCGGGATCTTTTTCAATCTATTGCCGACCCTATTCTCCTTCTTGATGCTGACACTGCCCGGGTTCTTCAGGCCAATGAAGCTGCTCAGCACCTGGCGGACCGTCCCACCGCTTTGACCAATCATACAGTCCCGGATTTACTCACTCAGTTCAAAACCATCGACGACTGGACTGAATTCGTTCAAACCTTGAACCGAGACGGCTCAAAACGACTTGAAACCAGGTTTCTCAAAGAAACTGAGTCTCCTGTTCCAGTGGAGGTCCACTGGGGTTACGAGCAGGGAAAATCCCACCCGGTAGTCACCGCTACGTTGAGGGAAACACAATCCCGTCTGGAGACCCGTCAGGCCCTCCGTGAAAATCAAGAACGAATTCGTGCCATGGCCGAGAACATCCAGGAAACCTTCTGGATGTTTAACCACGATTTCAGTGAACTCCTACTCGTAAACGGCGAGTACAAGTCGATGTTCGGGGGGTCCATCAGTAACCTTTACTCCAATCCAAAAGCTTTCCTTCAGAGGATGCATCCCGAGGATCGGCCAAAAGTCAAACGAAAAATGACAAAGATAATGCAGGGAGAAAATATTGACTTTAAGTGCCGGGTCAATCCCTCTCTATCCTATCGGACTATTGTCAGGATTCACGGAACCCCCATTGAGAACGAAAACGGTGAGGTTCAGTACCTGACGGGTACAGCCATCGACGTTACACGGCAGGAAAAAGCCCTGCGGGAACTTCAGGCCAGTGAGGAACGTTTTCAACAGCTTGCGGAACACATTGACGCTGTTTTCTGGATGAATGACCTATCGGACGATGCGGAACCACTCTACGTCAGCCCCCCTTACGAGAGGATCTGGGAGCGTCCCCGTGCGGACTTCATGACCCTGAAACAGGCGTTCCTCAAGGCTGTCGTCGAGGAGGACAAGACGAAGGTCCAGAATGCCTACCGGGATGCTATTGACGGGGGATACGACATCGAGTACCGAATTACGACACCCGATGGCCGTGAAAAGTGGATTCACGATCGGTGCTTCCCGGTGAAGAACGACGAGGGGAAGATCTACCGCCTCTGTGGTATTGCCGAAGACATTACCGACTTTAAATCGATTCAGAACGACCTTGAAGTGGCCGTCGACCAGAAGGAAACTCTGCTGCAGGAAATTCATCATCGAGTCAAGAATAACCTTCAAGTCATTTCATCGATGCTGCGGTTACAATTTGACGAGCTAACGGATACGGAGGACCAGAATTCTATACAGCAGACCCTTGATCGCATCAAGTCAATGGCTCTCACGCACGAAATCCTGTATCAATCCGATAACGTGGACGACCTACCCTTCGATGAATTCGCCCAACGATTAATCGATCAGATTGTGCTTGGACACAGCCCCGATCATGCGGATTTTGACTGCCACCTGGAGGTGGCCAGTGTGAGTCTGGCCCTTGAGAAGGCAATCCCCTGTGGCTTGATCCTTAATGAACTCGTTACCAATGCGTTCAAGCATGGCCTATCCGATCGTGAGGAAGGGTCCGTCGAAATCTATTTCCGTGATCAGGGTGATCATTACGAACTGACCGTGAAGGATAGCGGGACAGGGTTCCCGGCCGACTTTGAGCCCGAACAATCGAATTCACTCGGGTATCAGTTGATTGATTCACTGGTTAAAACAAACCTCGATGGGTCTTATGAGATATCCAATGATAACGGAGCCCGTACCGTCATTCGTTTTCCTGCTTGAGGTTTCTCGGCTCTCCATTAGACGCTCACCTGACTAAGGCTGTTCGCCGATCCTTTCGGTTATACCACTGTTAGGCAGGGGTTGTATTATTCAGCTTACGGATCCGGCATACATGCGATTCTACTAAAAGTTTACTACGGTTAGACTATTATATCGGCTAGTGATTACCGATATCAGCTGAAATACAAAAACCCTAATAATGAGGTCTACAAAATGTCCCTGCGATGGAGTTCTCTGACGCTTGCCTGTTGTTTACTCGTTTTCAATCCGGTCCTGGTTTCCACCGTTCAAGCTTCCAGCAGTAACGAGGGAAGTGATACGGAGTCGATTGTGATCTGTCATTACACCAATGGGGATACCGGTCCACGGGAGGAGCGAAACATCAATCGAGACCAGTGGGCAAGCCACCGTAAACACGGTGATTCAAAGGGCCAGTGTAGTGGTCTAACCCGAGTGAAATCTTACGAGACAGAATCCGGGATTCGGGATTTTAAGATGGACTCCGGCCCGACGCTGCGATACCTGCAGACGTCGAACAACCTCAAGGTCTATCAGGGTGATTCGGTAACCAGGTCCCTGGAGGTCCAGAGCAACGATCACCTGCTGCTCAGTAAAGGGGAGGATCTTCGGGCCGTTAAGTGCACCGACAAATCGGCTGATTTTGAGAGTGAACAGACCAACTCACTCATCTGTAGAATATTTGATGGCACTGGAACTAAAATTGATACGGCCTCGTTTTCAAATCATTCTCATGCTCTTGCTCTGGAGGGGTCGAAGTTGGCTGTTTCGGAGCAGGGCGAGCTGAGGAACTACGACCTCGACGGCGATACGGTGATCTGGGAATTGGCAGGTACGGTTCGTGAGTACCACCTTGGTGAGTACCTGAAGACCTTTCTGTCGACTCACACGGAGGATTTTCAAAGCGTTAAGGAGTACAGGCGATATACGGACGGATCCCTGATAAGCCGCAAACAAATTAGCGCGTTCCACCATGAAATTAGCCGGGACGGGAAGTATTTTTATCTTGTACGCAGTAATCCCGGTTCCCGGACCAAAACTCTCGTGGTGTTCGACCGGAGGTTCAACCAACTCGGGAAGTGGACGGACCTTCCATTTCGGGGGCGCTACGACGGTGAATTTTCAACCAGTTACTCCGAGGTTTACGTGCCGCTTGAGAACGGAAAATTATTAATCGGAGATATTAAGTCCGGCAGTAAACGCCTGCAATCGTTTCCCAACAAACCCTTTACGCCCATTAGGAGCCGGTTTAACCGATCACTTGGTCTGCTGTTTATTTACGGCTACAAGAGTTCGGCGGATCAAGCGGGTTTTATCGACTCCGACATTGATCGAAGTCTGATCATTTATGACGTTGACAAGGAATCTTTTCTGGAGGAAAGAATTCGTTTCTCGGCCTCGAACTACGACTTCAGTCGAAACACCGGAACAACCAACATCCGGTTTATCTCGAAACGAATGCTTGGGTTACAGCATACTGGGCGGCTGGAACTTTATGAGCTTCGGAACTTCTGAACTTACTCCCCAACCGTCGTAACGGTCCCGCTTAACTGTAACGAATAGTTAATATTTACTGGTCTAACATCCGGAAGTGGGATACCCGTATGTGTTCAAGTCCGTTGAAACTGTATCGTTGAGTTTACTGTTCGCTTCCTCGTAGTAATCCTTCAGGTACGATTCGAGTTCATCCTCAAGTTCGTAGCGGAACTCACCCCGCCCCTGAAAAAGTGATTTGTCCAGTGTCTTTATCGCTTCGTTCACGTGGTGTCGAAGTTTGTTCTGGAGACGCTTGTCCTGTTCAAAACGATGGGCTGCTTCGTAATCACGCTTGGAGTTTTCTTCTATAACGTCCTTTTTGTAGCCGATTGATCGCAGGAGTTTGGCCAGGTAGTGGGACCCGATGGTAACTGGACTGAGGTTGTTGAGCGGACCGAAGAAAAAGTGATTGGCAAGACGCATGCTTCCCAGTCCGAACCGGGACAGCCTGGGGTTGGATTTTTTACTTGTGGTTTCGTCCTGCAGGTCGGGAACGGTGATTCCAAGGAAATCACAGATATCCTCCAGGACCTTCTGCTTGTCCTGTTTGAAGCGTTCGAAGAGGTAAACTTTGACGTTATTGGCACCGAATCGATCCTTGTAGTGATCGATGACGGGGGCGTACTTTAACTTCTCCAGCAGGTCGTCGGCTTCGCTGAACGGGGAGAAGAGCAGCCGCTCGAGGGATTCCGAACCCCCGAGCTTGACGTACTCGGAGTACATGGATTCGACCATACTTGTCTGTTCGCGAATCCCCACGAGTATTTTCACATCGAAATCCTCAAACACTGACTTCAAACGGTCGGCAACGTAGAAGTTACGGCCCCCGAACCAGTTGTCCCCGGCACTGAGTCCTTCGTAGCTCATGCCGTAGAGGGTGCTGCCGTTGAGAGGATGGTCATCAAGTATAGAGGAAAGGAGGTCCTGAGTGTCACTGACGGAAAAGACGGTGTCCGGGGCGGAAATGATGTGTTCCTTCAGTTCACTCATGCGAAAGGAGGGATGATCCGGGTACGCTTTTCCGAGGTACTCCAGCTGGGGATGGTTGTTGAAGACCTGGTTCTGAAACCAGGTGGTGGCCGTCTTGTGATATCCGATGTGAATGAAAAGTGGTTTGCTCATGGGGTTTCAGGTCATGGAGGATGCGGAACTCAGCATTGAGTACGGGGAGAAAAGCTTGCTGGCCGGAGTCGTATCGGCAAGGGCGTCGGCTGCGAGAAGAACGGCCCCGGCCGTCCAGGTGGATTTTTCCTCGGGCCAGAGAGTCTCTTCGTCGAACTGATAGCCGGTCCAGTAGCCGCCGTCCGAATCCTGCCACTGGTACAGCCAGCTGAAGAGTGTTGCGGCTTGGGTATGTTCGCCGATTGCCTCGAGGGACATAATTAATTCGGACGTCTCGGCAACAGTCACCCATGGTTCATCCGATACGCAGCGACAGCCCATACCCGTTTCGACAAATTCATCCCAGCGTTGAGTTAGGCGTATTTCCGCGGGGATACCGGTGTAGACACCACAAAGGACAGGGTAAAACCAGTTCATTGAATAGCGGTCTTTGCTTTCCCAGCTTCGGTCGAAACGATGGGGTTTGTTTCGAATCGCCCGTCCAAGCCGTTTACGGGCGAACTTCCAGCCGTCAAAGTCAGTTTCGATGGTCTCAGCGATGTTAACGGCACATTCCAGGCTCTTGTAGATGGAACTGCAACCGGTGAGTAACGAATCGTGATCCACGGACCCTTCCTCGTCGATGGCCCATTCGATGTCACCATCCTCGGTCTGCAGGCGAAGGGTGAACATCATTGCTCGTCGAACGGCAGGCCACATGTCCTTGAGAAACGATTCGGTACCAGTGATTAAATAATGATGCCAGACACCGGTGGCCAGGTAGGCACTCCTGTGAGTTTCCCGTGTTCGATCCGCCGGTGATCCGTCGTAGTTGTAAGCCGCGTACCAGCTTCCGTCCTCAAGCTGATTTTCGAACATCCATTGGTAGGCCTTCTCCGCCGCGTCGAAACGGCCACCAATCGATAGGCCCATGGCACTCTCAACGTGATCCCAGGGATCGGCGGTGCCGTTTTCGTACCAGGGGATCAGGCCACTGTCGAGCTGGACCGATTCAATGTAGTTGACCGTCTCCTCAAGGTGCCAGTGGTCAAACAGGCGACGGGGGTACGGTTCAACAGCCATCAGTTAGGGTCTCCTTTGAAGTAAAGCACGTAACTTTTACCCATGATTGGATTCAGTAGTGATTCAACCCAGTTAAGCAGGGTTGGATAGTGGAGCATGCCACTCTCGAGTATTTGATTATAGGTGGAAACCAGAAATGATGAATCCTTCGATTCCCACAGCAGGCACTTCAACCACCAGAACGGGGAATGTGCGGCATGTTCGTAATGGGTTGATTCCAGCGTGAAACCGGCGGATTTCAGTGAGTCTTTAACCTGGTTTTGGGTGAATATCCGTACGTGTCCCCCCTCGACCTGGTGGTACTCGTCGCTGAGCATCCAGCAGATCTTCTCCGGACCGTACCGGGGAACACTCACGGCCGCTGTACCCTCGGGTTTCATCACCCGTTGTAATTCGTCGATGGCTGTTTCGTAATCGGGCAGATGCTCGAGGACTTCGGAACAGATCACCGTGTCAAAAGTGTTGTCGGGGAAGGGTAACCGCAGGGCGTCGGCACGCTGGACCGACCAGTGGCCAGCGTGTTCGTTTCCGACATCCTTGAATCCCTCGCGTGTCGTTTCCAGAACCTCACGATCCAGGTCAACACCGACGACGTTAACGAAGTTGTTCCAGTAGGCCGCGTGCATGTGCCGTCCTTCACCACAGCCCACGTCCAGTACCCAGTCATCGGTTTCCAGGTTCAGACGGTCGACCTTAACGGTTTGCACGGTCGATCGTCCTCCGGTAGATGGACTCGGTCTTTTTTGCCGCCTCGTCCCAGCTGAAGTTTTCAAGGATCCGCTGTCGGCCTCGACGCCCGAGTGTTTTGCGTTTGTTGGGATTCAACAAAAGATTGCCAATTGCGTGGGCCAGAGCGGAGGGATTGGCCGGTGGGACAATTACACCGGAATCACCAACGACCTCGGGAAGTGCCCCTCCGCTGGTTGATACCAGGGGGACCCCGCAGGCCATGGCCTCGCCGGCGGGTAGCCCGAAGCCCTCGTAGAGGGAGGGTGAGACGGCCAGGGACGCCGACGCGTACAGCTCCACCATCCGTTCATGGGTGATTTCACTGAAGAATTCGACGGACGATTCAATTCCGAGATCGGTTACGAGTAAATCAGTTTCACTACCACTGTCCGGCTCCCCGACGACGATTAACTCAAGTTCGGGAAAATCCGGTTTCAGACGTGCCACTGCCTTTAAAAGGTATTTCAATCCCTTTAGTGGGACATCGGCACTGGCCGTCGTCATGATGCGTCGGGGCACTTCGTCGACGGATTCAAGGGGCCGAAACAAGTCCGTGTCGATGCCGTTGTAGACGACCGAGGCTTGATTGGACTCAATTCCGAAATCATTAATGGCTCGCCGTTTGGAACTTTCGGAGACACAGATGATTTCGGGTAGGTCCTGAGCGACTTCAGTCTGCATGGACAGAAAACTGTACCACCGTCGAATCAGGAGGGATTCACCCCAGTCCTCGGCGGCCGATAAGTCGAGTTGTCGGTCAACGGTGATCGGATGATGGATCGTCGAAACCACCGGGTAACCATTTTCTAAAAGGGGGACCAGCGCCTTCGACAGACTTTGATTGTCGTGGATAACGTCGTAGTTTTTTTCCGTGGAGTCGAGGTGGTTCAGCACCCTCTGTCCGAACGTGTACGGTTCGGGGAACCCTCCCGTGATAACACTCAGCCATTCGTAGAGGTCATTCCTGTCCCTGAGGAAATCCAGGGAGAAGGCCGACAATCGACTCTCACGCTCGTACAAGTTCAGACCAGGCAACTGAATCAAATTCACGCTATCGTCGAGTTCCGGGTAGGGTTTGCCGGAAATAACGTCTACCTGGTGCCCCCGTCGTGATAACTCACGGGTAAGGTACTTCACGTAGATCCCCTGACCGCCCGAGTATGGACTGCTCCGATAACTGAGCAGACAGATGTTAAGCGGGGAACTGGAATTTGGATCCTGAGATGATCCGTTGGAGCGGTGATTGGATTTTGTTCGGACAGCTGGCCCCGAGGAGAAACCGGGAACCATTGATTCAAGTGTCGGGATTGAAGACAATGGCAAGACTGGACTCCTTTTAAGTACTCCCCCAATTAACCACAGGTGGTTATTTTATCAGATGTGCCTGAGAAATCATATTCCAAGTTATGATCCCAGCCGGACCGGTGCGAGTTGGGATAAGCCCACAACCCTTCCATGCGGTTAACCGCCCGGTCGGCCAATTCAATTCAGTTTAAAAATACCCGCATTGGACGAGGTAAGCTTTCCGATGATTGCGTTTCTTCAGGTGAGTATTATACTGCTGATTTAACGCCTAACGGTAGACCTGACCGGACTCGGTACAGGCCACCAGACGGTTATGTGTTCAGCTTTGTACGGCGACTATTGAACCAATATAACGCGACTTAACTGTGCTTGGGAGTAGCGATAATGGAACAGGACCTTCAACGATTCCAGGCAGCCGCCGGTGAATACGATTCGTTTCTTGAAATGATTCCCAAATACGATCGTATCGTGGAATTGATGGTCGAAGTGTTTGACCAATGGCACAGGGAGAAGTCCCCCGATCGGGTTGCTGAAATAGGTATCGGGACCGCTCAACTTACCAAAGTGGTCGTCGATCGGTACGAGCCCGTTCAATTTTACGGTATTGATGGGACCGCTTCTATGATCGACCAGGCCAAATCCAACCTTGGATCGGTTGGCGATGATTCTATTCAATTGGAGCAGGTCATGTTCGAGGACTGGAGTCCCCCCCGTGACGTGGACTGGGTCTACAGTAACCTCTCAATTCATCACCTTGTCGATCTCGAAAAGCGTGACCTGTACGAGCGTATTTTCGGTGCGCTCAACCGGGGTGGAAAATTCCTTCTGTCGGATCTAGTTCGAATTCCAGACGAACAATTTGATCTTTACAAAAACCTTTACTGGGACCGTTTGACGGCCCTTGGTTTTAGTGAGAATGATATACAAGATCGCTGGGAGCAGCATCGCACCCACGATGACCCAGCCGATTTGCGGGCTACGTTCCGGTGGCTCCGTGAAATAGGGTTTACCGGTGTTGAATGCGTCTGGAAAGATTTCAATCGAGCGATCATTGTTGCTTCCAAATACACAAGGAGCTGATACTGCTGAGCAACCCTACGGCCGACGATGAGGAAAAGTTGACCCTGAAGCATTACGTTATTGTGGGTTTGATTGCGCTTCTGATGTCGTACCTGACGTTCGGAGTTGTTCGATCCCGCATGTTGCCGGAGTCCCAGCGGACCCTGTCGACTATTCTATTTCCATTTGGACGGACGATGTCCGCCGAAAAATTACATCAGAGAGGCGTCAAACAGTATTCCTCGGGCGAGTATCGGAAGGCTTTAGACTCCTTTGCCCGTTCCCTTGATCGGAAACCGGGCAACGTTAAGGGCCTCTTTCTATTGGGTAGTTCACTAATTCGCCTTAAACGGTTTACCGAGGGACTTGAGATACTCGATAAAGCCAAGTCGGTCGATTCCGGATTTAATCGCATTTACATTAAACGAGCTTACGTGCTTCTTGGCCTCGGGGACTACGCTCGTGCCACGAAAGCGGCCGACCGTTACATTGAACGGACCGATGCCTCCGATGCCAGTAAGGCGTACGGGTATCTTGTTAAAATGGCGGCGGAGAGACTCAATCCCGGGGAATCGTCCGCCGAACTTTCGTCGCTCTATCAGGAGTCCGGCGTCGGGGATCTTCCCCAATCATCTCTGGTGGTGAAGCTGGCCAGGCTCCTGGCGGACCGCGTCGAGCCGGAGGACCTTCTAAACGGATCGTTAAATCGCGGGGAGGAAACGGAATTGAAAGGCTGGGCCGCCGTCGATGCTCTCGCTGAAAATCAAACTGGTAAAGCATCGGAATGGTTGAAATGGGTCTTGACGGAGGGAGACGACGGACGGTACGAATACGATCTGGCCCTTGCTTTGAGTTCCAGGACTACAGCTTACTGAAGGACGAACAATCCACTGAGCACGTACCAGTCCGATAGGCTTTTGCAATTGTCCCAGCCGGTCAAATGGGCTCTGGCTTTCTTTGTCTTCCACGTCCTGCTTTATCTGATTTTTATTCACGGTGAACCGGTAACGGGAATCACTCCCGAGGGTCGCCTCGGAGTCTTCATTATAGTTCTTGAGTTCTGGTGGGTCTTGCCGGTTTCCCTGGTAACTCTGCCCCTGACGGAATTCGTAAGTTTTAAGGAACTTTTTTTCTTCTCGCTCTGGAGTGACTACTGGTTTGCCGTCCTTGTTCTGGCCGGGTCAAGCTTCTACGCCATCCTTGGTTATTTTTTTGGTTTGACGAGAGTACCCGACGAGCAAGACCAAACCTAACGGTTGGTCTCTGGTTTTTGCCGCATCGGTTGATCTGAGCCCGTGGCTCAGGACCGTGCTCTGTAAAGCCAGGAACTTAAAAGAAAGATTCCGCTGAATCCCCAGAGGAAGTAAGCAAGCAGTACGTAGTACTCCAGGGCGACGATGCCACCGCCGGCGGCGGACAGAGAAACCAGTGTCTCAGTCAGCCGGTTGATGGCGTTCTCCACCTCTCCCATCTTTTCCTTTAATTCCTCGTCCTGATCGACGGAGACTTCAATGGGTGGCTCGAACTTCTGGAGAAGGTTCGACGCCTGGCGGGGTATCTTCGACAGGATGTACATCCATTCCATCACGTTGCGTCCCATGGAACCCATAGCCCAGGTACCCTCCTTTTCGATGAGATCCTGTGCAAATGCCTCAATTTCCTCGACGGGTCGGTAGTCGGGGTCGAGTCCGGTGGTCAAACCGTTTAAAATTCCCATGCAGCGGCCCAGTAGAATAAATTCCTGGGGAACCTGGAAGGGGAATTCGAAGAGCAAATCCCGGAATTCACTGATCAGTTCCTCGATTTCGTCCATGTCGACACTCGCCAGTTCGCCCAGGGTAACTCCATAAAACCTGTCGAATAAAGTTTCGAGTGCGTCGATGACTTTTTCGTCGTCCGCCTCCGGCAAGAGAAACCCCAGTTCCTTGGCGAGATCAACCATTCGCTGGTAATCCTTGTTGATCATGGCAATCAGGAACTGCCTGAGGTTAGAACGATTTTCCGAGGAGATTTCACCAACCATACCAAAATCAACGAAGATGAGTTTGAAACGTTTACCCTCCTCGACGGCAGGGGCGGAGGGGTCGGGTTGTACGAAGATATTCCCGGGGTGTGGATCGCCGTGAAAGAATCCGTTGACGTAGATCTGCTGAAGGTAGGAATTTAATGCTCGCTTCGCGACTTCCGTCCGGGAAATTCCGGCGGCCTCCAGTTGATCGTACTCAGTGATTTTTATGCCCTCGATACGGTCCAGGACGAGGATTTCACTGGTCGTTACGTCCCAGTAAGGACTCGGGGAATCGACCCCGGAATCCTCACTTACGTAATCGGAGAAGATCTCGGCGTTCTTGGCCTCCTGCTTGTAGTTTAATTCGCCCCTCAGAATATTGGAAAATTCGTCGTAGAGCGAATCCAGGTCGGCTCGACGTCGGATGAAGCCAATGTATTTCAACCAGCCCACAAGCCACTTAACGGCCGCCAGATCGGTCTCGATGATTTCCTTGATATTTGGACGTTGTACCTTGACTGCTGTTTCGTTTCCGTTTCGTAAATGGTGGGGGTCGTCGGCAATTTTACCGGCCAGGTGGACCTGCCCGAGGGAAGCCGAAGCCTCCGGCTCGGACTCAAAGTACGTGAACATCTCTTCGGGATTCTTCCCGAAGTTGGACTGGAACTGTTCCTTAATTGCCGGGTAGGGAACCGGTTCAACTTTGTCCTGAAGTCCGGAAAGTTCCTCGATGACCTCCGGTGGCATCACGTCCACGCGGGAGCTGAGGAACTGGCCTAATTTGATTAAGACTCCCCCCATCTTCGTGGCCAGTTCCCTGAAATCGGATGCCAGGCGCCGGTGACGTCGGGAAGCGGAATCCTTCGGGAATTCGAATCCAAGAATTCGGGTGAGAAAGTAGTCAAGGAACCAGAGGTGGAGGAAGGATCCGGAGAAGAAAATTACGAGACGCCAGTAACGCCAGGAGAAGAGGGGCCAGACGTTCGGCTGTTCGCTCTTCGGAGGAGTTTCCGGATTATCCATCGCAGCTGGACCCCGTCACGAGCGAAAATAATCCTCCATTACAACTAATCGGCATTGTAAAAAACCTTGTCCGTGGGTTATTTAATGCTGCATGTTAGTGGTGTATTGATCCATCCGAGACTGTAGTATCGTGAAACAGTGTAATCCAGATCAACCCGTCTGTGTATGGTTCTATTGGCCGCAACCATATTTGAATACTTCAGGAGAGTTACCGGGATCTATCAGTAATCGGATGTTCTCTTTCCGGTGAGTTTTGGAATTAGGTCAACAAAACTTTGATTCTGTTCGAAAGGGAATGATGAAAGAAGTTAAAAGGAGGGAGAGTACGTTAGAGAAAAAGTATCATATCAATGTAGGGGATGGTCTGAAGTTGCCCGCCGAAGAGAAAGATGAACTGGAGAATCCCCGCAATGAAACCCAGGGCGGCTCCGACGGCAATCAACAGCCACTCGTCCTCCTGAAAAGCCGGCCGGAGAATCCCCTCGAATTCCTCGGGGCCCAGTGATTTCAATTTTGAGGAGAGGGTATTACCGATGTCGAGACTGTCCTCAAGGTAATCGTAGGCGTGCGAGATAGCGCCCTTCAGGTTGTTCAGGAACTTTTCCGTCATTTTATTCTTCATCTGAAAGTATTCCT
>JBDGPI010000036.1:0-231 GCA_042219765.1 Salsurabacterium abyssinicum (SeqCode) | reverse complement strand
CCTCCGGGCCGATGATCCCTCTGATAACGGGATTGACGATACCACCGACACGGTCCATGGAGACGTGGATGTGTTTTTGCATGATGTGAAACAATTCGGCGGAACCCGGACCTTCGAAGATATAATCAAGTATGTTGTCGGGATAAAGAATTCTGTCCTCAACAAGGTCTCCGTACTCCTCGGCAACTTCTTCCTGCCGTTTGAAGAACATCCCCTGTATTTCGAAAAGTC
>JBDGPI010000035.1:66310-86784 GCA_042219765.1 Salsurabacterium abyssinicum (SeqCode) | reverse complement strand
TGATACCCAAAAATGTCAAGCTCAAGGTGGTTTACTTTTATTTTGCCACTGACCGTTAACGATTACTAACTGCTGAATACCGTAGTCCAATCGGGCCGTAGTCCAACTCGGGATGGCTTATTCGACGGTCACCGACTTCGCCAGGTTCCTTGGCTGGTCCACGTCACAACCCCTCTGAACGGCGATTTCGTACGCCAGGATTTGCATGGGTACCGTCGTAAGAATCGGGGTGAGTATTTCTTCGGTGTCGGGAATTGGAATAAAGTAATCCGACTCCTCACGCAGCTGATCGTCGTCCTCCATGCCGACACTGATGACGAGTCCCCCACGGGTTCGGGTTTCCTCGATGTTACTGACCATTTTGTCGTAAACTCTGCTCTTGGGACTGAGGACCACAACCGGAATATCCTCGTCGATGAGGGCGATAGGGCCGTGTTTCATCTCACCGGCCGGGTACCCCTCCGCATGGGTGTAGGAAATTTCTTTGAGCTTAAGAGCCCCCTCGAGAGCCAGTGGATAATTAAGGTGACGCCCGAGGAAAAGGTAGTCCTCTTTCTTGAACTGATCGTCCGCGATTTCCTTGTAAATAGCCCGGTGATCCAGAAGCCACTCAACTTTTTCCGGTAGGCGGTTCAACTCGTCGACGAGTTCCTCAACATCGGAGTAACTTTCACGGAGTTGGCCCAGGTAAAGTGTCAGCAGGAAAAGGACAATTAATTGCGTCATGAAGGACTTTGTGGAAGCAACACCAATTTCGGGGCCGGCGTGAGTGTAGAGGACCCCATCAGCCTCCCGGGTCATGGTACTCCCGAGCACGTTAACAATGGCGAGAGTCATCATGCCCTCGTCATTGGCTCGTTGGAGGGCACTCAGGGTGTCGGCAGTCTCCCCGCTCTGACTAACGGCAACCACGAGTTCATTCTCACGCATTGTTAATGTCCTGTAGCGGTATTCCGACGCAATGTCGATATCAACCTGCAGGTCCGTGAATTCCTCAAGCCAGTACTTTGCGACCATACAGGCGTGATAGGAAGTGCCACAGGCAATCAGGGTAACTTTATTCAGGTCCCGAAGGTCATCCTCATCCAGTTCGAGTTCGGGAAATTGAATTCGATCCTGGTCGGTAATGCGTTCCCGCATAGCGTCCTTCATCACGCCGGGCTGTTCGGCGATTTCCTTCGACATAAAGTGTTTGTAACCGCCCTTCTCGGCCCGAACGGCATCCCAGTTGATCGTGTTGACTGCCTTGTTACGTTTTTCCCCGGTGAGAGTTTGAACGGTTACGTCATCTTCAGTCAGAACTGCTATTTCATCCTCGTCCAGAAAGATTACGTCCCGGGTATAATCGAGTAGAGCCGGTAAATCCGACGCCGTATACATGCCGGTTTCACCCTTACCGATAATGAGGGAACTACCGTAACGCACAGCGACAAGTTTACCGGGTTCGTCGGCATGCATCGCTACGACGGCCAGGGATCCTTCGACGTCCGCAATGGATTTCTGGACCGCTTCCGTTAAATCACCATCGTAATTTTGAGAAATGAGGTGGGCAAGCACTTCCGTATCGGTTTCGGAGGTAAACGACGGTTCCGGGTCCATCTGTTCACGAAGCTCTTTGTGATTTTCAATAATGCCATTGTGGACAATCATTATTTTTCGGTCTTCGCTGAAATGAGGGTGAGCATTGTCGTGTGACGGTTCGCCATGTGTTGCCCACCGGGTGTGACCGATTCCGGTGGTCCCGGAATAGTCCGACCTCTCAAGGGAAGCTTCGAGTGCATCGATTTTACCGTTGTTCTTATCCAGTTTAATCGTACCATTTTGTTGAACCGCGACCCCGGCGGAGTCATACCCGCGGTATTCCAATCGATGCAGCGCATCAATCAAAATCGGCAAAGCTTCTTCCGAACCGGTGTAACCCACTATTCCGCACATAATACTTCCTCCGGTGCTGAGAATCCTGAGTTGGGAGAATCGAGTAAAGACGCCCGAAAAGTCATTCCGAGCCGGACGGATACTTCCCGGGAAACGATAAAGTCTACGTCAGTTTATAATCCTGAGCCAGTAACTTTACGAAGACGTTTCGTTAGTAGCTTGAACCATTAGGTCCTTCATCCGACGAGTGGCTTCTTCAATACCAACCATAACGGATCTTGCGACCAGGGCATGACCAATATTCAGTTCCTCGATTGGTTCAATCGACGCTATGGGTTGTACGTTACGGTAGTTTAGTCCGTGCCCGGCAAAGACGGTCAAACCGAGGTCCCCGGCGGTGTCAGCCGCCGTTCGAAGTCGATCCAGGGCCTTGGCCCGTTCAGTGGAACGAAGGGGGGCTTCGGCGTAATCCCCCGTGTGAAGTTCAATGGCATCGGCTCCTGCCTCGGCGGATGCCTTAAGCTGATCCGGGTCCGGATCAACGAAGAAAGACACCAGCATCCCCGATTCCCTGAGACTTTCGGCCGTCTCCGCAAGGGATTCCTCGAATTCGAGAACGTTTAGTCCACCTTCGGTGGTTACCTCGTCCCGTTCCTCCGGGACCAGGGTACACTGTTCGGGTCCCGTCTCTTTAGCAATATCAATCATCTCAGGTGTATTGGCCATTTCCAGGTTAAGGCGAGTTTTGACGGTCTCCCGGAGAAGCTCAACATCCCGTTCCTGAATATGCCGACGAACCTTGCGCAGATGAATGGTAATACCATCAGCGCCACTCTGTTCTGCAAGATTGGCGGCTTTTACGGGATCCGGAATAGCAATGCCACGGGCTTCACGCACAGTGGCTACGTGGTCCACGTTGACACCCAGGTCAGTCATCATTCAATCACCCGTCTGCTGGAGTTCTTTCTTCATAGTTTCTCCAATATCAGCGGCAAGGGAGTTCAGGCGCTCCTGATCCTGTCCCTCGAGCATAATTCGGGCAACCGGTTCAGTACCGGAGTAACGAACGAGGACCCGGCCCTTACGACCGAGTTCGTTCTCAACCGTTTCGATTTTCTCCTGAGTCTCCGAAAGTTCCTCGAGGGGAGGTTTTCTGTCAACATCTATATTATGAAGAATTTGAGGAAACATCTTAACCTCATCAATCCAGTAAGAAAGGGGCTTGGCACTCTTGATGAGGGAGTTAATTACGGTAACCACAGTATTCAATCCATCTCCAGTAGGAAGCCAGTCACGATCAATGACATGACCGGATTGCTCGCCTCCAATTCTCCAATCAACTTCGTCCAATTTCTGAAAAACAAGCCGGTCACCAACACCGACAACCTCGTAATCAATCCCCGCTTCCTCAAGGGCCAGCCTGAGTCCCAGATTACTCATGGAGGTCATCACCAGGCCGTTACCGTCCAGCGTTCCCTCTTGCTTGAAGGTGGAAGCCAACAGGTACATGAGGACGTCTCCGTTGGTTGGGGTTCCGTCCTCGTCAATAGCTACCACCCTGTCTCCGTCGCCATCCAGGGCAAACCCCAAGTCGGCATTTTCCTCTTTGACCCGGTCCGCAACCACCTGGGGATGTAGACTGCCGGCATTTTTATTGATGTTGCGACCGTCGGGTTCATCGTTAATCACCGTTAGTTCATCACAGTGACCACCAAGTACTGCCGACGCTATTCGAGCGGTTCCACCGTTTGAACAGTCCACCACCACGTGTCCGGGAAAATCCATCAGTCGGGAGGATAATGCTTCGATGTAATCCGAAATCCAGGACTCACGGGGGAAGACCTGCCCAATTTCCTCCCGCTTCGCACGTTTAAAATCCTGCTGGCGGAACAGGTCCATAACCTGTTCTTCATCGGCTACACGGAATTTTTCCCCACGCCCAGTTAGCGGTTTGAGACCGTTGTCGTAGAAGGGATTGTGGGACGCCGAAATCATGATACCACCAGCCACCCGCTTGTTCCGGGCAAGGTACGATAGGGCCGGGGTGGAACAGAACCCCAGTTCCTGGACGTCGATGCCAGTACTGACCAGTCCCGAGACGAGAGCTGTGCGGACAAGCGTTTCGCTCTGTCGTCCGTCGTGACCGACGATCACTTTGCGGGATGACGATTCGCGGCGCCAGTAGGTTCCCAGAGCACGACCAACCCTGGTCAGGGTTCCGGGAACCAACGGTGATGAATTCGCTTCACCTCGTATTCCATCCGTACCAAACAAGCTGTCTTCGCTCATGTTATCAGACCCTTAGAGAGACTCGAGCTGGACCCGGAGAGCTGTAATGTCCCCGGTTGGATTAATCCTTTTTACCCCATCGGGCAGATTAATATCGGCATCTCCGACAACTCGGATGGACTGGCCTGACTCTTTGTCGGGAGCCGAAACTTTAATCGTAATATCGTCGGCCGAAAGTCCTTTAACTTTACTGATGGGGCCCTTCACCTGAAGATCAATCTTGCTGGGTTCCACGCTTGCCTTCATTCCAGCCGGAACGTCGGTTACGCCAACGGATATATTTTTAATAGTTCGTTGAATTTTTCTCTCGTAGACATAAACCCTGACCGTAAAGGAATTCTTCTCGGGGTAGCTTAAATTAACGCCCGACGGTAGATTAGCCTGACGGGCGAAGGTATGTGTATCAGGATCAAGGTCACTTAAATCCAGTTCCCGCAGGTCCACGGATCTCAGGGATTCAATTTTTTGTTCAGGCCCAAAAACGGTCGCCGTGTCCGGTTTCACGGATGTTTTAAACTCCAGGGTTTCGGGGGGACCGGAACTAATCGTTGGCTCAACGTCGAGGGTTGCCTCGGACCGCTGAGCTAATCGGACCTCAATTTTTCGGGGTGAAATACTTTCAAGCCGCAGTGATTTAGGATGTTCCAGTTTGATTTCCGAACTCCAGAAAACCTTACGCCCGTTTTCGTAGCCCCCCAGGTTAATTCGGGCGTGAATGTTAGCTGAATCCGTACCGAAGAGAGTCTTTTTAGGACCTTCGAGTGTAACAGTGACATTCCGGGGAGTCCGACCAGCAACCATCAAATCCGACGGTGTATTTATAAATTCAACGGGGACTTCGAACTGTGCTTGACCGGTCTGCTGGATTGAAACCCAGAACCATAGTCCGATGGCGATCAGCAGACAGGACAGTTTAGGTATCCAGTTTTTTAAAAGGATACTCCTTAAGCGAGAGATCATAATTTACTCCGCAAGGTGTTCATAAAGCAGATCCTCGAGAGTTTGCAAATCGATGTTCGATTCAATCTTGGAGCGGTAGACAAAGGTAATCTCTCCGGTTTCCTCCGAAATCGCCACAATAAGAGCATCACTTTCTTCCCCGAGTCCCACCGCGGCCCGGTGCCGTGTACCAAACTTCGACATCAAATCGGAACGATCGCTCAAAGGGAAAATACAACCGGCGGCGGCAACCATGTTTTCACGAATGACAACTCCGCCATCGTGGAGGGGTCCCTTGGACATAAACAACGTAAGAAGCAATTCGGAACTCAACTTGGCGTTAATCTCCGTACCAGTCTGTATGTAACTCTTGAGGCCGACATCCTGCTCGATGGCAAACAGGGCCCCCACTTCCCGCTTTTTTAGGCTTTCGCAGGCCTCAACGAGCGAGTTAATAAGTGTCTCACTTTTTAATTCACTTAAAAGTGGCCAGAAGCGTCGCTGACCAAGATTGGCTAAGCCGGACCGTATTTCCGGCTGAAAGACCACCGCCAGGAAAATTAGACCGACACTCCAGATGTTGCTGAAGAGGAAATCGACGGTTCTGAGCCGGAAGGAATCGGCCAGAGCCCCGAAGAACGCTATAACGACGACACCGATAAGAAGTGGTACTGCCCGGGTTCCCCGGATGGAAAGGTAAACACTGTAGATAATGAGGAACACTATAATGATGTCGATTATGTCAGGCCATGTCAGAAGACTTCCCATACGAAAAACAAACCTTCTATTCTTTGATTTTTATCTGGCGGTCGTAGACGTATTGAATAATATCATTACGTTTGTTTTCTGTTATAGACGTAAATTCCAGGCCCATAATGTACGGGGGATCCTCACCATCCGACTCCCGAACAATTTCCGCAAAGACTTCATCCATCTTGGTTTCCGCGGTTGGTAAAGTAAACAGAAGTTCAACTTCGGAGTTTTCCGGCAGATCGTGAGGCCCCTTGATCTGGACTCCTCCGGCTGAAATATCATCGATTTCGGCCGAGAAGGATGGGGGGATCGAATCCGTGTTCTCGTTCTCACTCAAGTTGAGGACTCGAACGGTTACATCAATTTCACAGGGCACCCGAACAAAATCGCGCCGCTGGATTCGTTTGGCCTGATCCGGAACCGAAACCACGATAGTGGGAGGGTCCTGATCGTCACTTCGGAGTTCAATGCTTGACTCGGCCTCAAACGTCGCCCCTTCCCGATAATGTTTCAGCATTAAATTGGAGTCCTCAGAAACCGGCAGATACAGTCCATTGACCTTGGGAACGTCAAGAATAAGGAAACGGGACTTAACGGAAGCCACACGGGTCGTGTAGGTTCCTTCGAGCGAACCGGACTGTAGCGTGAGGTCAATTTGTTGTCCTGCCTCGTAGTCCGGTTCAACTAGTTGAACGTCCTTGGCCATCAACCATCGCCCTCCGTATCGCCGAGCCATTCGTACATGCGACGAATATCGGAATGTTCCTGAACATCGTGAACCCTCAGAAGATCGACCCCCTGGCTCATCAGATCCACCGAGACACCCAGGGTTGCCGACAACCGGTTGTCCACTTCCCTATCCAGAACATCGCCAATGAAGGACTTCCGGCTGTGTCCGATCATCACCGGGTATCCGAGTTCGCCTATCGATTCAACAGAGGTTAACAAACGACGGTTATGTTCAAGGGTTTTGCCAAATCCAATCCCCGGATCAAGAATAATGTTTGAGGGATCCAACCCGGCTTCAACAACTGTGTTCGCCCGATCCTTCAAAAACCCTTTCACATCTTTAACGACGGACTCGTAAGTGGGGTTATCCTGCATTGTTTGAGGCGTGCCTTGCATGTGCATGATACAGACATAGCACTGTTGGTCCGACACAACCGACCTCATTTCGGGATCCTCAAGGCCCGTAACATCGTTAACCATCGAAGCCCCCGCCCTGAGGGCGTCGTCGGCAACACTGGCTTTGGAAGTATCAATTGAAACAGGAACTGACAAAGTATCCACCAGCCGACTAACAACGGGCAGGACACGGTCCTTCTCCTGCTCTACGGAAATCGGATCGGCCCCAGGGCGAGTAGATTCCCCTCCAACATCAATTACGTCCACACCGCTGTCCACCATTGTCCGAGCGTGTTCAAGAGCCAGTTCAGAAGTATTATATTGTCCCCCGTCGTAAAACGAATCCGGGGTAACATTTAAGATTCCCATCAGAAGAGGCAATTGGTGATCCTGCCGACCTTGCCCCAGGCGTTTATCGAGTCGAGCCATTGAGAATCATCCCGTCCCACTACCGAAGTTTTTCGTTACTAAATTTTTACAATACCTGAGGGTTCCTAAAACGCATAACGGTTCTTGAGTTGATGGAATGCAGGATGGTTGGGGGTGAACCTGAGACTGACGTCATCGCCGATGGACGTCCGCTGTACCAGACCCGGAACCCCAATTATTTGACCTCCGCTTATCAAAACGGGCCAGTATCGACGTGCGCGAAAAGGAATCTTTTTTTGATCGAATAGTTCCTTTAATTTCGCTTCCCCCGATTCCGTACGAACTGTATCCCCCTCCGACCAGGTTTGAATCCTCAATTCCGAAAGTACGTTGTCCGGAAAAGACACCAGGAGTCGATCCTCTTCTTCAATCGCCCAGTTGGTTTCGGAGGTCCGAGCCATCTCAATTCGTCCCACACTCATCCAGGAGATGGTTTCGGGAAGCGAAAACGGACCGGATTTAGTGGTCGACCGTGACAGAGTTGTTGAGAAAAGACAACCGCGATCGTATTCGTTCAAGGCATGCACCGGGCCCGGTAGAGACAAGCGCGCTCCGGAACGGGCATCCACAAACAACTCACGCACATCCCGGAGGTTTTGTTCGTCCCAACCGTTCATCGAACCTGCGAGACGCTCAACCAGTGACCGGAGGTAACGAAATTGAGCTGCTCGGTGGAGGGATTTGAAGGAGTTTCTCGGAACCTGAATTTCATTCTCCCACGTCCAGTCCGAAATGTTGTCCTCCAGGTAAGTCTTCCAGAAATCGTTCTCCCGTGTCACCCTCTGACTCAACTTGCTTACGGCCTCCACTGGAGCCGGTTGAGCCGTCCTCCACTCCGGTATCAGCGTATGCCGTATTTTATTCCGGGCAAAACGCTCGTTTTCGTTGGAGGGATCGTCTATGTAATTGAGTTCTCGATCCTCAACGTATTCCTTAATCCGTCTTTGAGGCGTCTTCAAAAGGGGACGGTATAAGATTAAAGCCCCGTGATCAACCGCAGGGGACATTCCCGCCAGGGCTCCCGGGCCACAGCCCCGACCAACGTTCATAATTATCGTTTCAACCTGATCCAGACGATGGTGCGCCAGGAAAATCCCGTCCGAACTGAACCGTTGTGCCTGTTGCTTGAAGAACTCCAGACGAATGGACCGGGCCCGTGCCTCCAGCCCCTCGGCAGCCTCCCGGTGGACCCCAGGTTGCCTGATTGATTTGCCCACGAGACCGAGGCCATGAGTGTCACAGTAATCGGCCAAAATGTCGAAAGCCCGGTTGGACTGATCGTGGAATCGGTAATTAACGTGAACCGGAACGGGGGTAAATCCAAGTGAATCGCCAAGACGCCGGAGGAGATCCAGCAGGGTCATGGAGTCGGATCCACCGGAAACCGCTACCAGAATTTCGTTGTTCAGGGGGGGATCAAAGTAATCCAGCAGGAAGGAGCGAGTCGTTTCAAGGAGTGTCATAGGAAGGGCAGAGCTACCACCCGATTAAAAGAATGGTAGCGGCGGAGGGATTCGAACCCCCGACAACTCGGATATGAGCCGAGTGCTCTAGGCCGCTGAGCTACGCCGCTGTAACGGACCACCGGAAAATCCTACCGGACGAATCCGACTGACACACTATCATCGATAACTCGAAGAATGAATGCAGGAAAAAAATTATGGTAGCGGGGCTGGGATTCGAACCCAGGACCTTCGGGTTATGAGCCCGACGAGCTACCAGACTGCTCTACCCCGCAATCACTGCAAGCCAGTTGCATGAGGATACACTGACGGGAAGTAGTTTCAAGAAATTTCGCTTAGACAATCTATCCTTTATGATGTTTAAAGTATATAAGGTTGATTCTGATTATCAATACGGGAGGTACACATAAGCCAATGGCACTTGACAGGAAATTGCAAGAAATACTGGTCTGTCCGAAGACCAAGGAGCCGTTAATCTATTTCGAGGAGGACAATTTCCTATTTAGTCCCAGCGCAAAACTAAAATACCCCATCGACGACGGTATTCCCGTCATGCTCGTGGACGAAGCCGAGGAACTCAGTGACGAAGAAGCCGGAGAATTACTCGACGAGGCCCAGAACCGCGGACTTGAACACGCTGACCAGACACTGGGCAATGATTAAAATCAGGGTCCTTCGGCTGGTTCAACGTGATCCAATCGCTACAAACAAGTTTGAACCACTCGTCTTCGGTGACTTCGAACCGTCCCCAGAACTGGCAACCAGAGCCTGAACGGACTAGCTCAGCTTGTCTGTTCCGCCGGAGCTACGACTTCGATTATATCGTCGTCCTCGATCAGGAAGGGACGATGTCCACCATCGAGGTAGCTGTGTTCGTCCGGTTCTTTAACAAGAATCTTGTCCATAATCTGGATGATTTTAACCACCAGTTCCATTGACTCACCACTGCGTTCATCGTTGTAGTCGATTTTGACCAGATCGCCTTCCTTGACTTTCATCGGGGGCCTCCTGTTGTAAAATCCCTAAGTAGATTAAATCTATCGATTTAGTAGACATAAATTTTCGCCTAACTTATTCTAGTGGACTCTTAATCAATGGTATCATTATAAACCACATCGTTTCAGGTTGAGATGATTTTAGACATCACTACGACAATAACTGAGGTACGTGATTATCCTTGGCTGTTTCAACTGATTTAACGGATCCGGAATCACTCAGCGAACAGGACCTCAAGCAATTCGAGGACTGGAGCGGACAGGATATTATCAGCTGGGCGTTTGAAACCTTTGGAGACGACGCGGCCATCGGCACCAGCCTGCAACATACCGGTATGACTCAAATCGATCTGGCCTCCCGGGAAACTAAAGGCTTTCGTGTCTTTACCGTTGATACACTTCGCTTCCACGACGAAACGTACGAATTCATAGAGTCCGTGCAGGAACACTACGACATGAACCTGGAAATTTATAAGCCGGATCCCGAGGAAGTCCAGGATATGATTGATCGACACGGGGAGTACCTCTTCTTCGACAGCCGGGAGAAACAACAACTCTGCTGTGATATCCGAAAGTCTCACCCCCACGATCGCGCCGTTCAGACCGTTGACGTCTGGATCTGCGGACTCCGGCGGGACCAATCCGACGAACGAAGTGAGGTTCCCAAAGCTCAATTCACCCGGGAAGCCGGTAAAAAAGTTCTGAAACTGGCTCCGCTTGCCGACTGGACCGAGGACGAAATCTGGAATTACATCGAGGAAAATAACGTACCGTACAACCCATTGTTTGACGAAGGCTATAAAACAATCAGCTGTCGTATCTGCACTACCCCTGTCCAGGATGACGAGGACAAACGCGATGGTCGCTGGCGCTGGTTCAACAACCACGATCGTGAGTGTGGGCTGCATTATTCCGAGGGAGGCGGCATTTAGGTTTTTTTCTTCACAGGAACCCTCGGCTCCAGTTTGTCCGAGCAGTATGTCTAAAATTAACGTCCGATGGGGTACCATTAACGACCTGAACTGGGGGTTCTGCGTTGAAGATCCTGCAGGCGGGAATTATCTCATTCCTAACGGTAAGCCTGGCGGCCTCCCTACCGGGCCTTTATTACGCTACGGAGATCTCCAACCCCCCCTCTAAGTCCTCCGCGAACAAACCCAATGTGTCCTCCAATCTTCAGTTACCAAATTATCAAAGCCTATCCAAACCTCAGCCAGATCCCGATGATTTGCCGGAAACTCATTTTTCACTCCGGCCGCTCTCCGATTCCGAATCCCGCAAAATCGAACGTATCCTACGGGTGGACATTAACAAAGCCAACAAAAGCCGGCTGCAAAAAATCAATGGTATCGGACCAAAAACTGCCGGGGCGATCATTCGATACCGTCGAGGTCAGGGACGAATTCGTTCAGTTGCCGAACTGAAAAATATCCGGGGTATCGGTCCCGTAACGGCTCAAAATATTGCGCAGCAAATAACTCTCGAGGGCAGGATCCCTGGGTCCTCCCCGGGTTCAACAACTGAACCCACCCATTCCATTAACCTCAATACCGCCGGACACTCCGAACTGACCAACATACCAGGGATAGGCTCCGTAACCGCCCGTCGAATTCTTGATTACCGTAAGACTCATGGCCCGTTTGATAGTTTTCAGGACGTTAAAAATGTAAAAGGAATTGGCCCAGCCACTTTAGAAAACATCCGCAATAACTCGATGCTTTAACCGTGTCGTCACTCAAAGGAGAGGGAACACTTCCGTGACGAATGAATTCGATCAATACCGTCAGGCCAAGAAACGTCAGGGAGGCCGAACGGATACCCGTTCCCCGTTAGTGGGCTGGGGTCTGGTCTTAATTCTCCTTGTGTTAAACACAGTCTCCTGGTTCTTTGCCATCCAGGGTTACCAAGCCATGGTTAACAAACCCGAAGCCACCCATGGAACCACGGCTCGTCCAGAGTCCTCACACAGAACGTCCGGGGTGCCTGTCCCCCCCGGGAGAATACTGGCAGAACGGGACAGTAACGAACTGGCCCTGGCTTTCCTGGACGTCGGTCAGGGGGATGCTATTTTCATTCAAACGCCCAACAACAGGAATTTACTGATCGATGCCGGCGAAGGATCCAACCCTGATTCCAAGTACTCCCGGGCCGTGGAAGCTGCCAGGGAACTAATTATTCCGTTCTTCAAGAGAAATAAAGTAAACAAACTGGATTACTTCATCACCTCCCACCCTCATAGCGATCACATCGGCGGAGCCTACAGAATCATAAAGAAGGTTTCGATTGACGAACTCTGGGCCGCCGGCAAAAACCATCCATCAAGATCGAAAAAAGACATGCTTAAAGCCATTGAACAAAAAAAACACGAGTACGATCTTGAATTTCACGTTCCCGGAGCCGTCGGTGGCACTCTCCAGGAAGGTCAAAAACTCGATTTAGGTCCCTCCGTCAGGGGCTGGTTACTGCGGACTGCTCCTCAGGCCGAAAGCGTCAATGAATCCAGCCTTAGCATACTGCTTTACTTCGGGAACGTCGGTATGCTTTTCACGGGTGACACGGAACGCAAGGGGGAGAAAGAGTTACTTCGTCAGTGGGGAAATCAGCTCGACGTGGAGATCCTCAAGTCAGGCCATCACGGAAGTCGCACCTCAACCATTCCACCGTTTGCCCGAACCGTTGATCCAGAACACACCGTCCATATGGTCGGACACTACAACAGCTACGGTCACCCCTCTAAAGAAGTTTTGAGCCGCTTGAGACGCCTGGGCTCTAAAAATTACCGAACCGATCGACACGGAACGGTCTTTATGTTTACCGATGGCCGGACAATCGACGTCAAAAATCGACCCGTCATAAGTGCAGTGAATGATTAATGTCACTCAGGGGCAAACGATGACCCCTTTACGGATTCGCTAACTGTTAGTCCCACTAGTAGTGGGATTTTGGGACTCGTCTAGTTCCGGGCACTTAATGACTAAAACAGCCTTTTCCTGACACAATACGACACGTTGGGGGTTTGCTTGATGGCACAATGGTACCTTTACGAGGAGGATAATGTTCGTGGACCCTTTGATCAAACACAGTTAAAGGAAAAAGTCACCAGGGATACCCTGGTTTGCCAGGCCGGCTCCGACGATTGGAAACCGGCAGGAGATGTCCCTGAGCTCCATGACCTAATCCGTTCATCATCCAGTGGGGATTCGGAGTCAGCCGCCTGCCGGGACAGGAACTCAAGCGACCACGCGGATCATTCCGGTGATACGCAGGGCGATTCCCCTGACGGTGAAAAACCGATTGATCCGACTCTCGACAACCTCCGGGCAATCTGTGAGAGGGCTCAGAACGAGGAGCTCATAGCGGAATACAACCATCACTGGGAGGGCTACGATTCCACCGAACAACAACTAATACTCAATGAAATGAGGAAACGGAACCTTCTTGAATCGGGCTGATTCATCCGAACGATGGTAGCGTTAGAAATTAACTTTCGTTATTTCAGGAACTAAGTATGATATTTTAAGGTTTTTGCTGGCTTGGCAGCTTGACATAACGGTAGCATTTCTAATCGAACTTACACTTACCATCTAATTATTATTCACAACCTGACAAGGGGATAATTTGATGCAGATACCCGCGCACGACTTGTCCGAACAGTATCAGTCCATCAAAAGTGAAATTGATCCGGCACTTCAGGATATAATTGATGATACTGATTTCATTCTTGGCGATGCCGTCAAGGAGTTCGAATCGTCCTTTGCGGACTACTGCGGCACGGATCACTGTATTGGCGTGAGCAGTGGTACTGCAGCCCTTCGGCTGATTTTCGAAGCCCTTGAGCTGGGCTCCGGCGATGAGGTTATTACAACTCCGTTTACCTTTATCGCCACCGCCGAGCCTCTGATCCACTGTGGAGCCAAGCCAGTTTTTGCTGATATCAACCCTGAAACATACAACCTCAATCCCGCGAACGTGGAAGATGCTATAACCCCGGATACCCGGGCTCTACTCGCAGTACACCTCTACGGTCAACCCTCCGAATTCGATGCGTTACGGTCAATTGCGGACGAACACGACCTTCACCTCATAGAAGACGCTGCCCAGGCCCACGGCGCCCGCTGGAGGGACAAGCGAGTCGGTGGCTTGGGAGACCTCGGAGCTTTTAGTTTTTATCCAGGTAAAAACCTTGGGGCTTTTGGTGACGCTGGAGGAATTACGACGTCCGATCCCGGGCTTGCCGAAAAACTCAGGAAACTTCGGGATCACGGTCGGGACGGTAAATACACTCACTCCGTTCTCGGTTTCAACTTCCGAATGGACGGCTTACAGGGAGGCGTCTTGAACGTCAAACTCCGTCACCTTGACGACTGGAATGAGGGTCGGCGACAGAACGCCGCCTACTACAACGAAAGGTTATCCGATCTTCCGGTAAAAACTCCAACGGTGGCCGACGGCGCCGAACACGTCTACCATCAGTACTCGATCCGGGTCGACAACCGGGATAATGTCCAGGAGTATTTAAACGAAAGGGATATCGGTGCCGGGGTTCACTATCCCAAACCCCTGCACTGTCAGCCCACTTTCAATCACCTGCAGTACCAGGATGGTGACTTCCCCGAGTCCGAAAAAGCATCCGAAGAGGTATTGAGCCTGCCGGTTTACGCACTTATGACCGAGGAACAGCAAGACCACGTAATTGAGATTCTCGCTGAGGCCCTTGAGGAAACAGCAACAGTCCCGTCATGAACGACCCCTGAGTCGATTTTAGTTGACGTCGGTCCCAACAAAATTGAATCAACAGTTCGGATATCACGAAGAGGTTTCAAACAACACGTCAGTTCATGTAAGGTTCTCTGAGATGCAGTACCGAATAAGCTATTTTACTTCTTCCAAATCAACGAATCGAGGGGGGCATTCTCGTGGAATACCACAAGGGTGAACCATTGCAACACATGGGGGACCTTCCGGATATGGGAGCCGATCGGTATCCCGATAATCCGGCCTTGATTTTCCAGGGTGAAGAACAGACCTACGATGACCTGAAAAGACGCTCAAACCAGGTCGCTAACATGCTGAAAGCGAACGGTGTTCAAGTGGGTGACCGGGTTGGGCTGTACGTTCCGAACACGAAACAATTTCCCGAAGCCTACTTTGGAACAATCAAACGTGGGGCTGTACCAATACCGCTGAATCTCCGTCTGGATCCCGAAACACTCAAATACGTCCTTGAGGATGCCGACGTCGACCACATGATAGCCTCCCCGATTCTTGCCGAGGACGTAAAAGACATCAAAGCAGCCCCAAAACTCGCCCGGGAAGCCAACTTAGAAACCGTTTTTATGACCGGAATGGAGGGCGAGCTATTCGTCGATTACGAAGGTGCCGTTGCCTCGGCGGACGAAACTTTTGATCGGCCGGACAGAGGTTACGATGACGTCGCAATTCAGCCTTACACCAGCGGAACCACCGGAAAACCCAAAGGGGTTCTACTTACTCACCAGAACCTCCTCACGGCGATTAACTCCATTGTGCGTTTTGGCATTATTGGTGATCCCAACCAGACCATTTTACTGGTGCTGCCCCTCTTTCATATATACGCCCTGAACGCAATTCTTGGAGGAACCCTCTACAATGGAGCGACCATCGTCCTTCAGGCCGTACCCGATCCGGAAGGCATGCTCGAGTTAATCGACGAATACAACGTCGACTTCTTCCCTGCCGTACCGGCTATTTTCAACATGATCTCCCGTGAGTACCGTGAAAACCCCGAAAAATACGATGTTTCGTCCCTCAAATTAATCAACTCGGCGGCGGCTCCACTGGCTGACAAAACCCGTCGCATGATGGAGGAGGAGTGGGACGTCAACATGATGGAAGGCTGGGGTATGTCCGAAACCGCTCCAGCTGGTACTCTCCAACCGATTCGGGGAGTCTCCAAAGAAGCCGGCTGTATCGGTTTACCGGTCGACGACATAGAAATAAAACTCGTCGATCCGGACACCCGTGAAACAATTGTACCGTTCGACGAAATTAGTTCCTACGGAGGACGGGTTGATCAATCACGCAACTTCGACGAGGACGACGAGTGCACCGGCGAAATCGCCGTCAGAGGTCCTCAGGTCTTCAAGGGCTACCACAACCTCCCGGAACAGACGGAGGAAGTGTTCGACGACGATGGCTGGTTCTACACTCAGGACATAGCCCGCATTGACGAGGAAGGCTTCCTCTGGATGGTTGATAGGTACGACGACATGATCATTGCCGGTGGAGAGAATATCTATCCGGCCGAAGTAGAAAACGCACTATACGAGCACGACGCCGTCGAAGAGGCGGCCGTCGTCGGAGCACCGCATGAAATTAAGGGGGAAGCCCCGGTCGCTTTCGCAGTCCTGGAGGAGGACGCCGAAGTCGATGAGGAGGAATTGCGCAAATTTTCGCTGGACTACCTCGCAACTTACGCACACCCCCGGAGAGTCTTTTTCGTCGACGAACTCCCTCGCAGTGGAACGGAGAAAGTCCAGCGATTCAAGCTGGAGGAAGAAGCTAAGGAACGGCTTGACGGCCCCCTGAGCTCAAGCAGTCAACTTTAAAACAAGTATTCCGAATCGTTATCTTCGCAAGTAATTAACTCAAGGAAGTGATTTCAATGGCACTAAATGAATCCGAACTTTCCAACGAGGATTTCACCGTAACTGTTGAAGAGGAAAATCAGGTCATCCGGGCGACCATCGACCGCCCCGAACAGAAAAACGCGCTCAATTCCAACGTTCTTGACGGCCTCGAAGAAACCGTCAAGGCCGGCGATAAAAGCGACGCAAAAGTGCTCGTTATTCGTGGAGCCGGGGGCACCTTCTGCTCCGGGGGAGACCTCGAGGAAGGAGCCGAGATTCGTGAGAACAGCACCCCGCCCGAACTCAGGGACCATCTTTCTCGTCTGGCTGACATCCTATCGGCCATGACCGATGCTGAACTACTGACGGTAGCGGCCATTGAAGGCTACTGCCTGGCGGGCGGATGCGGTCTGGCCGCTGGCTGTGACTTCCTGGTTGCACGCGATGATGCCACCTTCGGAACCCCGGAAGTCAAAGTCGGCCTCTTCCCCGCGATGGCGCTGGCACCTATTATGAGGGCCGTCCAGGAAAAGAAAGGATTCAAGTTACTCTTCACCGGGGAGAAAATCGATGCTCAGGAAGCCGAGCAGATCGGACTGGTTACGGATGTCGTCCCCGAGGAGGACTTCGATGACCACCTGGAGGATCTTGTCAGTCAGCTCTCCGACACCACACGGAACCTCATCACCATGGGAAAAGAATCCTACTACACACAGCGTGATATGAATTACAAGGGGGCCCTCAATTACCTCAAAGAAATCATCTCCATGGTCTCATTGAGTTTCGGTTCCTAAAAAGCCACGACCCCGGTACGACTTAACCGTCTCCAGGAGGGACTCGACGTGTTCAGCGAATTCTTCGATCGTTTTCTCGACGATGACAATGATTCACCCCTTGAGCAATCCCCGGGCGACACGGACGAAACGTCACGGTCTTCGGACAATAAACCCCTGGGTACTACACTCGAATCAACGGATATCTTTACGAAGGATCTCCTCGATGGTGAAACCGTGCTGATCACCGGCGGGGGTACAGGAATCGGCAAGGAGCTTGCTCTGGGATTTGCCGATCATGGGGCCGATGTTGCCGTTGTTAGTCGCAACATGGACCACCTCAGTCCCGTTGCCAACGAAATAGAAGACAGGGGCCAGAACGCCTGTGCTCGGACCGTGGACGTCCGTGACCGTTCCAGCGTGGATGAAATGAGGGACTACGTCATTGATGAACTCGGAGAGATAACCTGCCTGATCAACAATGCAGGGGCAAACTTTATCACCCCAACCGAGGACATCACCGAGGACGACTGGAATTCCGTTGTCGGCACGATACTGGACGGTACTGCCAACTGTTCCATTAGCGTGGGTCAACACATGATCGAAAACGACGGTGGCACGATTATTTCGAACGGTGCCACCAACAGCGAACGCGGAGCCCCGTTTCACGCCCACTCCGGAGCCGGTAAAGCAGGTGTCCATAACCTCATGCAGACCCTTGCCGCCGAGTGGGCTCAGCATGGAATTCGAGCCAATACCGTGGCCCCCGGGTTCATTGAAACCGAGTCGGCCACGGAAATTACCGGCGGAAGTTTTCCTAAATATCTGTTGAAATTTATTGCCGCCGATCGTTTTGGTAAACCCAAGGACTGCGTGCCAATTTTTGTTTTCCTTGCCAGCCCGGCTTCCTCCTACATAACCGGCTCTTACATCCCCGTCGACGGAGGACACCTGCTGGCCCCGACCTCACTTTGAAAACCGAAACGTACGAATCAGGTTGTGCATCTCAGACCCCGGCCTCGAAGTCAAGCCCGGGTTCAACGTTCCCCATAAGTCTGAAAACTCTCTTCCGGTCCTAAGTTATGATATAAATATATAACTGGTCAATACCAATACTGGGAGTAATATTTTGTCCTCTCCTAACCTGCAGATTGATGTTTCTCCGGACTTAACCTCCGTCCTCGACCAATCAATAGTAGGTACTTACATTATCCAGGACGGTAACTTCGTTTACGTCAACGAAAAACTCGCCGACTGGTTCGGTTTTGACCGGGACGAAATCATCAACAACAAAGGTCCCCTTGATTTAACTGCCCCCGAGGACCGACAAATGGTCCAGCAGAAAATTCGAGAACGACAGGAAGGACGGAAGGAAAGCGTAAAGTACAGCTTCACCGCCCAGCGAAAGGACGGATCGACTTTTCAGGCCAAAGTTCACGGAACACTCAGCAAATTTGAAGAGGGTGAAGCCATCATTGGAACCCTGAGAAAAAAGCAAAACACCACACAGGCCGAAGAAGTCATTGAGGACCTTGCCTGGGGGGTTGCCAATCACACCGGCAAAGCGTTTTACCGGCTCCTCGTCGTTCACCTGGCCTCCTGCCTTAACGTCAACTACGCCTACATTGGTGAGTTCCTTCCCGAGGACGAACGGATGAAAACACTTGCGTTCTACCGTAACGGAGAGCTGGACGACTCATTTACCTACGACATAGACCATCCGTCCTGCCAGGAGATTCTAAAATCGGATACCTTCCGGCTCAAGTCAGCGAAACTCGACTACCCCAACGACGATCTGTTTGAACCGCACGACGCCGAGGGGTTCTACGGAAAGACCCTTATTAACTCCGAAGGGGATATATTAGGCATTATCTGGGTCATGAACGAGGAACCAATGCAGAACTTTGAGCTTACCCAGGACGTCGTTCAGATCTTTGCCGATCGGGCGGGTGCGGAAATCGATCGGTCCCGAACTCACACTCAGAAACAATTGTCCGAGGAGAAGTATCAACTTGTCTTCAATTCCGTCAACGACGCCATAGTATTGTTCAATCAGGAAACCGGAAAAATCTTGAACGTTAACGATAAGAGCAGTGAAATGTTTGAGTGTTCAAAAAATGAACTTATCGACGTCGACCTCGACGTTCTCACCCCGAACGATTCCCAGTACAACAGACAACGATTCATGGCTAAAGTCAATTCTTCGCTCGATGGTGACTCCCAGCAGTTTGAGTGGAAATGGCGCACCAGGAACGACCAGGAGTTCTGGGGGGAGGTCACACTTAACCAGGTGGATTTTAATTCCCAGACCCATGTCCTCGCCGTCATACGGGACGTCAACCTGCGCATTCAGACCGAGGACCTCCTCAATAACCCCAATCCCCTGGATCCCGTTACGGACTCCACCAGCCGATCGTACTTCTACCAGGAGCTTCAAGAATCCATCGACTCCGATAGCGACCACAAAACCGCCGTTCTCTTCCTTGACATTGACAGTTTTAAGCAGGTCAACAATATGTTCGGTCGTGAAATCGGCGACAGGGTCCTCCGTGATCTGGCCGAGGAGATGCAGTCGCGGCTGGGCGACAAAGGTATTGTCTCCCGCTGGGGAGGGGATGAATTCGTTATCCTCCTGCCGGACGTTATGGACCTTCCTCAGACGACAAGCATTGCGCGCGAAATCCTTGATATCTTTGAAACCCCCATGAGCATCGCCGGCGAGAACGTCCATTTAACCGCCAGTATCGGAATGGCTATCCATCCGACCCACGGCGACGAAAGCGGTGACCTGGTCAGCGCCGCCGACCTCGCAATGTTCAAGGCCAAGGAAATAAAGGGTAATGCCTACAAAGTACTCGAAGAGGAGGACAGCCAGACAGTTCGGCGCCAGTTCGAACTGGAGCGGGATTTACACACGGCCATTGCCAACGATCAATTCGAAATTCATTTTCAGCCCCAGTTCGATCTGGCAACGGAACGGATAACCGGCTTAGAGGCTCTCATACGCTGGCGTCATCCGGAGCGAGGGTTCCTGAAGCCCAAGGAATTTATACCCCTTGCCGAGACCACGGGCTTAATTCTTGATATTGACCGTTTCGTCATGACCGAAGCCGCCGGACACGTACACGCCTGGAACCAGGAATTTGATACCGATCTTAACCTGAGTGTTAATATCTCACCCTATCAATTTGAGGAAGGGCAGCTGGGAGACATGGTTAAGGAAGC
>JBDGPI010000035.1:65449-66300 GCA_042219765.1 Salsurabacterium abyssinicum (SeqCode) | reverse complement strand
AAGCCCTCAATCAATCTAACCTAGACCACTCACAGCTGACCCTCGAAATCACCGAGACCGTCGCCATGAAGGACGTTGAACTGACCGGTGAAATACTTAATGACCTGCAGAGTTCCGGAGTTAACATCGCCCTGGATGACTTTGGAACCGGTTACGCCTCCTTCAGTAACTTGAGTCGACTTCCACTCGATATCATCAAGATTGATCGCTCCCTCGTTAGCCTTATCGGTGCGAAGGAGGAGGAATTTGGCGTAATAAAAATCATCAATCCCCTTGCCGAGGAACTCGACCTTGAAGTTATAGCGGAAGGTGTGGAAACCGACACGCAGCTTGAACTACTGGATAAATGGGGATGCGATCAAGTTCAGGGCTACCTTCTGAGCAAACCCGTGCCAAACCTGAATCTGCACGAACTTGTCAGCTCGAACATCACCTTAACCGAGGCCCGTCAACGCACCCTGGATGCATCAATGGACGATTAGTTGAGCAATTCTGGACTGCTTTCCCTTTAGTTATCCATCCCTTCGAAAACTTCTTTTCCGTGTATTTCGAGAAACTCCTTCCATACCCTCCCGTAGTCAGCATCTCGCTCTTTGACGTCCTTCAGCAGCCGGTAGGGCCTGCTCCGAACCGCTTCCGAAAAATCTTTCCCCACACTGACAATTCGATTCAGCTCGCGGTTAAGAACCAGGCGAATCAAAGGGTCAAACACCGTACCGATAACCCCCAGAACATCGCTGGCCGGACTCAGCCGCAACCGCACAGAGAGAATGACCCCGGGCTGATTCTCTCGCCTGGACCATCTCAAATCAAGTAACGCGGAACCACGAAGGGAAAACGGTAGGTAATCC
>JBDGPI010000035.1:62007-65439 GCA_042219765.1 Salsurabacterium abyssinicum (SeqCode) | reverse complement strand
ACGAACCTCGCGCCGGAATCGTTGACTCCCAGGGACATGCAGCTTCCCTCGAGCCGGCGTCCGGCTTTAACGGAATAGCTACTGTAACCGCGCCGCTGGACAGTTAAATCAATGGTTCGTGAAGCCCTGGCCAATGCTCCCGTCACGGCCAACCGTTCGAAGAAGAACTCCAGCAGACGAGGTTCCGCTGGAAAAATGTAGGTGTCCGATAGATCAAAATGAGCTGAGTTCCGTAAATTGTCTGCTGTGGTAGTCGCAATGGATTCAGTCATGGCTTGTTCAAACGTGTAGGCCCCTGCGGGCGAAGACATCAGCGTCAACAGGGCCGCAGCAACGATAAGGAGGATTCCGTCTTTAGCTTCTCGGTAACGGTTAATGTCCAAACGTAATATATGCGGGGGCGCTGACTGGCTCAAACATCCATAAGAAGATTCCGGGAAGCGTGCCACTCACGAATTGATTGGGAGGGGTAGGTCTCGTAACGGTGTTCTTCTGGGCCTTCGGGAACAGGGACCCAATCGGGTTTGTATTTCAGCATGATGTGATTGCGCTCGGGAGGAACGGGAAGGTCCGTATCAATGATGGAAGCAAATGGATAAACCCATTTGCCGTGGTTTGGATTGAAGACAAACAACCCCGACCCACAATTGGAGCAGAACCGCCGACGGGATTCACTCAATCCATCCCCTCCGGATTCGGTTTCCTCGGCGGGAAGCCGATAGGTTTCGATAAGGTCCTCCCCCGTGACTTCCAGGGTTTCTTTCAGACCCATAATATTAATAGCGTAGCCACCGCCCCCGTTAGTTTTGCGGCAGATCGAACAGTAACACCGCATATAAGGGTATGGAGTCCGGGAAGAAAGGGAAAATTCGACACCTCCGCAGCGACACTGACCGTTAAGGTCCATCAACACGCGAACCCGTCAGGACGGCCACTGGATAACGAATCGACGTCACCTCAGGACCGGGACATTAAATAATCAGTGGCTCGTGATGCCAGGTGTTTCATACCCGGAACCATATCCATGTAATACCCCGCCCAGTTCAGAACACTGGTCATTTCACTTTTCTTTTCGTTGATGGTTGCCTCGTATATCTTGCGAGCAATATCCTCCGGGGAGTAGGCGTAAAGTTCGAGGAATTTCATGGAGAGCTTAGACCCCAGACTATCGATGCCAACGTCCGAGTAAAAACCGGTATTCACGACGTAAGGGTAAGCCGTTGTCACAGTTACGTTGTGTTTCTTGAGTTCCGTGTGCAGAACCTCCGAAAACCCTCCAAGAGCCAACTTACTCGTTGCGTACGCCCCCCAGGTGGGAAGAAGAAAAAAGGCCTGCCCCGATGATATGTTCACGATATGTCCGTCGCCTCTCTCAATCATGTTCTCGAGGAAAGCGTAGATGTGATAGATAGGGCCGAAAAAATTTACGGCAAACACCTTTTCCCAGTCCTCAACGGATGTTTCGGTAAATTCCTCGTGGTGAGGGATTCCGGCGTTGTTTATCAGCACGTCGAGCCGGCCGTAGCGCTCGAGTAAGTCATCGGCCATCGACTCAACGGCCTCACGGTCCGATACATCCAGAGTATAGGTTTCGATGACTTCCCCTTTTTCTGCTACCTCACTTGACGCCTCCTCCAGTGCATCACCATTTACATCCGTCAGTACAAGTCGGCTGCCGGCTTCTGCGAACCGTTTTGCCGTCTGTAATCCTATACCCTGAGCTGAGCCAGTAATCAGAACAATTTTTCCGTCGGGGTCCACAAAAATGCCTCCTGGAAAATATTATTAGGAAACCACTTATCTACTGGATATTGACTGGTTAGCGGTTGTTCTCAAGTGCAAAGTAAAGGACCAGACTCGAGGTGGGCTTAAAATACATCTGTCCGAGTATGAGATCATCCTTAACCTGTCGAACTTCGTCACGTATCACGTTGAGTAAGAATGAATTTTCCTCGATCCCATAATCCAGCACCAGACAGGTCTCACCATCCTCCCGTGATGCATCGGTCCGAAACTCAAAAGGAGCGAGCGAAAATTTACTGAACAACAGCCGGTTATGTCCCCGTTGAGTATCGGCCGAAAAGCTCTTTCCGCTCCAGGGAAGGAGGTTTAACTTTGAAAGAAAATACGTTGGAAGCGACAATTTTCCCAGCAGGGACTCGGACGAAACTGCTGGAACACCTCCCTCAAAATCACCGTCTAACTCGGAGGGATCCGGTCTTTCGCCCTGACGGTAAAGTTCGTGAAGTTCGGCAAGGGAGTAATCGTGAAGTGAACGCAAGGTTGCCATGGAATAACTCCTTCGTCGGTAATTGCTTGAAAAATAAAATGAAGCTTCACCATCGGACCAACTTCGATTCATCATTCCCCTGGTTGGACCCGTTCCGGTCATTGGTTCAACTATTATCAGAAGTTGACTGAAACCGTGCTAACCATTATGACAACATTATACCGAATACATCAGTTACACTGTACTACAATACTATTCAAAGTGATAGCGTTGATAGGACACTATCACTACCTGCACGGAGATTAACCTTAAACTGATCCGTCCACCCTCGTTTTAAAGCCTCCAGTTCAAATCCTTCTGGGTAAAAAGTAAACTTAAACCACAGTACTCAACGACAACAATTTAAGAGGAATGACTTCCATGGCACAGAACAGAACCATTGAAGCCCTTGACGGATTTCGGCTCGAAGCAATCCTCCACCGACCCAAAACCTTCCGGAACATTGTTCTAATCGGTCCCGCCATGGGAGTCAGTCAATTGTTTTACAATAACTTTGCTTCGTACCTGGAAAAGCAAAACGTCGCTGCGTTAACCTTTGACTACCGGGGTATCGGGCGAAGTCAATCCGAAGCGGTGGCGGATTTACAGTGTGATGCCTACACCTGGGCAAAGAAGGATCTGGCTGGATGCATCAGGTTCCTCAGTGATGAGTTTCCGAACAAACAGCTGCACGCCGTCTGTCATAGTTTGAGCGGACAGTTTCTTGGGCTCGCCAGAGAAGCCACGTTACTGGACCGGGTCGTAACCATTGCGGCAGCTGAGGGTTACTGGAAGCGGTATCCTTTCCCGAGAAACCTATTTTTTGCTCTTACATGGTACGGTCTGTTTCCTTTAACGAGCATGACACTTGGATACTTCCCGGGTCAAACACTGGGCCTTGGGGAGAACCTTCCCGAGATGGTCGGGCGCCAGGTCGCAGGCTGGGGTCGATCGCCTGAGTACATCGGTAACTACTCGACCTACAAACAGCTTGAAACTCCAATACTTGCGTACAGTTTCGAGGATGACTCCTACTGCCCGAAGAAAAACGTCGACCGCCTTCACGACCACTATACCTCGGCACGGGTCATCCGACGACACGTAAGACCCGATGAGATCGGTACTGATCACATTGGCCACTTCGGGTTTTTCCACAGCCGGGC
>JBDGPI010000035.1:44366-61997 GCA_042219765.1 Salsurabacterium abyssinicum (SeqCode) | reverse complement strand
AGTCGAAGGTCATCGACTGGCTGACACATCCGGACGACAGATGAATGCACCGAAGTTTCGTTTAGTGCTCCGCTTTGCACTCTTCAAAGTCATTCAGGTCCGCTACAATGCGGATCCAGAGATCCTCATCGTGAAAGGGAGCTAAATTATGGCTACCGGGGAACCGGTTGTTATTACGGGGCTTGGTTCCGTTACACCCCTGGGTCCCGATTGCAAAAGTTTTCTTGACGGATTGCGCCAGGGACAATCCGCCGGTCGACGGCTCGATCAGATTGAAAGTTCGGACGGATACTACCCACTGGATCTCGAGCACGGTACAAAAATTGGTGCTCCCGTCCTCGAAACTCCGCCGGCGAGTTTTTTAACGGAACGAAAAAAGGACCGTTTCACTCGTTCCAGCATATTCAGCGTTCTGGCCGCCCACGAAGCCCTAACGGATGCGGGATTCGAATTGGTCAACGATAAAGAGGGTCACCTCCGACCCAAGACTCTGGATCCGGGAACCATAGGAGCCCTGGTCGGATCCCACTTCGGAGGGGTACAAACTTTTGAGAGGAGTCACGAACGGTTCCAGACACGGGGGCCAAGACAGGTTAGCCCACTGACCGTCCCCGGCATGATGCCGAATCGCCCGGCCGGTGACATAGCGGAAATTTTTGGCCTCCAGGGTCCAAGTTTTGCCCCGGTTGCCGCCAGTGCCAGTAGTACCTATTCATTAAGTCTAGGACTGGATTTACTCCGTCAGAAGCGCACCGAAGTTCTGTTGGCGGGGGGGACCGAAGCCGTTCTAACACCGTTTGTTCTGTCGGCGTTTTCAAATCTGAAAGCCACCACTCGCAGGAACGATTCCCCCCGGACAGCCTCCCGCCCGTTTGACGCTGAACGGGACGGTTTTTTGCCCGCTGAAGGTGCCGGTATACTGATACTTGAAACCATCTCGCACGCTCGCAACCGTAATGCTACCCCGCTGGCGGAGCTTGCCGGCGCCGGAATGAGCAACGACGCCTATCATCTAACGGATCCCGATCCGGAGGGCCACGGTGCTCGAGAGGCGATGCAGCGGGCCATTCAGGATGCCGGACTGACCCCCGGAGATATTGACTACCTCAATGCCCATGGCACCTCAACGCCGAAAAACGACCCGATTGAAAGCCAGGCTATTAAAGACCTCTTCGGTCCATCGGTCGAGGACCTTCGGATCTCCGCCACAAAGTCCCAGATAGGACACCTTCTCGGAGCTGACGGAGCGGTGGAATCAATTGCCTCCGTACTAGCTCTTCGCCATAACATTGTTCCTCCCACGATCAATTACGAACATCCTGACCCCGACTGCGACCTCAATTACACTCCCAACGAAGCCGTTGAAACGTCAATCAATACGGCACTTGTAAATTCCTTTGGCTTCGGCGGACACAATGGCTCAGTCTGCCTGCGAACCCCCCAAGCCGAACGGAGTTGACGTATCGATTGGTAGTCGTCCGCCAGGGAGGATAAACCAATGTCAATGAAATACTGGGGGCCGTCGCTGGGTGTTCTTGCCCTCCTCCTTCTGTATCTCCTATTCTGGCCGATAGACATCGAACCGGTTGCCTGGACTCCTCCAGCAAACCCGGGGTTCGTCGGTAAGTACCAGTCCAATAAACTTTTAAAGCACGCCGAAAAACTGGATGTCCCCTCCAAGGGTCCGGAAGATGTTGTCTTTGATCAAAAAGGTTCCCCGATAACCGGGCTACACGACGGTCGTATAATTAGGCTATCACCACAAGGTGACACTTACCGGACAATAGCAAACACCGGAGGCCGACCTCTCGGGCTTGAAGGAACACCGGATGGTTCTCTGTACGTGGCCGATGCACGAAAAGGGGTATTGAAACTGACACAGGACGGTAAGTTGACCCAGTTAACGAACTCCGCCAACGGAGAACGGTTCGGGTTCACCAACAACCTCGCCGTTGACTCAGAGGGGACGGTTTATTTCACCGATTCCTCACGCAGGTTCGGGTACGGCGAAGTTAAACCGGCGGTTATTGCCCATCGAGCCGACGGTCGGCTCCTCAAGTACAATCCGGACACGGAGGAGACTGACGTGCTACTAAGAAATCTTGTTTTCCCGAACGGAGTGACCCTCGGAAGGGATAATAGCACGCTTTACCTGAATGAAATGGGGACATTTCGGATCATCGAAGTCAACACAAATTCCACTCCCCCGGATACATCAGTTCTGGTTGATGAACTCCCGGGGTTTCCGGACAACATTAACCTGGGGCCCGACAATCGTCTCTGGGCGGGTCTTGCCAATCCGAGAAATTCTCTCCTGGACACCCTGGGTCCCTACCCTTTCCTCCGGAAAGTGATTTTACGATTACCCTCAATTCTAAAACCGAAACCCGTCAGGCACGGTATCGTGCTGTCCTTTTCCCTCAACGGCTCGCTGTTACTGAACCTGCAGGATTCAAGTGGCCGGACGGCCTACACGGCCAGTGCCGTCCCCTACCAGGAAAAACTCTACATAGGTAGTTACCGTGAACCTCACCTCATGCGGTACGATCTCTCTCAAATTAGCCAATAGAATTGATTCCGTTCCGGGGAATTGTAGTATCCGAACATTGGTTGTTGGCTGTCTCTTTTTTATAGTCAAGTTTTCTTACTGATCGAATTATAGCTGGCCGATTCCAACTGCATCACTCAGGAGGTTCCCATGAGCAAGATAAGTGTCCACTGTCGTAAATCTAACTCAGAATGGACGTGTGAGGTCAGTGTCGACGATTCCTCCGGTCAGTCAGATCATACCGTCACCGTCCCTAAATCAGCGTACGAAACACTAACCAATGGCAACGCCGGGGTTGAAGAGCTAGTTGAGGAATCGTTCCACTACCTTCTGGAGCGGGAACCATTGGAATCAATCCTACCGGAATTTGAAATCATGACGATTGAACGCTACTTTCCCGATTACCCCGCTGAAATACGGGATCGGCTTGGTTAATCCTACCCGCCGAAGTACCCCGGTGACGTCCAGGGACGGTCTATCGGCCGAATGTTGACTCTTAGGAACCTCTCGAAATCCTTCGGTAATACAACCGCCGTTAAAGACCTGAACATTTCGGTAAAAAACGGAGAAGTCTCAGTTCTTATTGGCCCCAGCGGCTGTGGTAAGTCAACGACCCTCCGTCTTATCATGGGCCTTATTGAACCCGACACCGGAACAATCACCGTGAGTAATCAACCCCTGGAGGTCCACGAGGGTAACACCTTGCTCAAACAGCGACGTTCAATGGGATACGTCATTCAGGGAGGTGGCCTGTTTCCTCACCTGACCGCTCGCAACAACGCCACCATTATGGCCAGACACCTTAACTGGGACCCGGGTCGTATTCGTGACCGGTTGCACAGGCTGACTGCCCTCACCCACTTCCCCGACAAGGGATTGGACCGCTACCCGGCCGAACTATCGGGGGGACAAAAACAGCGCGTTAGTCTCATGCGGGCCCTGATGCTGGATCCGGAAATCCTCCTGATGGACGAACCCCTCGGTGCACTCGATCCAATGATCCGTTCCGATCTTCAGGATCAACTCCAGGATATTTTCAACGAACTCAATAAAACCGTCCTGCTTGTCACCCACGACCTGGACGAAGCCGCTTTCTTCGGTGACAGGATTATCCTCATGCGGAAGGGCCAAATTGTACAGAAGGGAAGTATCGAGGAACTTCAGCAAAATCCCCGGGAAGATTTTGTTACCGATTTTATCCTGGCCCAGCAATCTCATCTGGAACCGTCTTCACAGTGACTCTCCTGCGTTTACTCGGGGTAGCGCTCTCGCTGTTTGTGACATTCGTTCCCGCAGGCAACGCTCAGTCATCGGATGTTTCGGTGGGCTCCAAGAAGTTCACCGAAAACGTTATCCTCGGGGAAATGGTCCGTCACCTTGGCACGGTAAACGAGCTAAAAGTCACTCACCGCAAACAGCTCGGAGGCACACGCTTTCTCTGGTCAGCATTGACGAACGACGAAATTCAGGTCTACCCGGACTACACGGGCACACTCCGCAAAGAAATTTTTGCTGGTCGAACCCTCAAGGATCTAAACGCCCTCCGGGAAGCCCTGGCATCATACAACGTCAAAATGACCGAACCCCTTGGTTTCAACAATACCTACGCACTGGCAATGACTCGGACCAAGGCTCGGAAACTTAATATTGATACCATTTCGGACCTCAAGAAGCATCCTGACCTGACGCTGGGATTCACTAATGAATTCATGGACCGTGCGGACGGCTGGCCGGGGCTTCGTGACGCCTACCAGCTCCCGCACGATGATGTACAGGGGCTTGACCATGACCTTGCCTACCAGGGCCTTGCAAGCGGGGACATAGACGTTATTGACGCCTATACGACTGACGCAAACATCGAGTATCACGACCTTAAGCTCCTGAAGGACGACCTGAATTATTTTCCGACCTATCAGGCGGTTTTCCTGTACCGGGAGGAATTAAACTCACGGGCACCGCAACTTGTGAAACAGTTAAAGAGACTGGAGGAAAGCATTTCTCAATCCGAGATGAGATCCCTGAATGCCAGGGTTAAGCTTGAGGAGATTCCCGCCAAAGCGGTAGCGGCAAATTTTTTGGAGTCGGAGCTAAACCTTTCGGTTGTAACCAATCGGGTCAGCCAGTGGCGAACTTTTCTTCGACGAACTTACGAGCATCTTTTTCTGGTAATAGTCTCACTCACTGCAGCTATTTTGCTGGCGGTCCCTCTGGGCATTATTGCCTACCACGGGGAGGCTTTCGGTCAAGTCATCCTGGGTCTGGTCGGTATTCTCCAGACAATCCCATCAATCGCAATGCTTGTTTTTATGATTCCACTCTTTGGAATCGGAACGAAACCCGCTATGGCGGCACTCTTCCTTTACAGTCTGCTTCCAGTTGTTCGTAATACCTACTCGGGTCTACAGGAAATACCTCAGGATATCCTCGATTCGGCTCGTGGGCTGGGATTGGGGAAGTGGTCAATACTGTTTGAAATCAAATTACCGCTTGCCCTTCGATCAATCTTGGCCGGCATAAAAACCTCCGCCGTGATCAATGTCGGTATAGCGACACTTGGAGCCCTTATTGGGGCCGGAGGCTACGGCCAACCCATCTTTACCGGCATACGCCTGGACGATATGACGCTTGTACTTCAAGGGGCCGTACCGGCGGCACTGCTTGCCCTGGTAGTTCAGTGGTTTTTTGACTTGATCGAGTATTTTGCAATACCGGAGGGGCTCAAGCAGAGCTCGTAACAACCGGTTGTGTATCCCTGAAATTAGTCAGCACCCCGGAACGATGGACCTGTGGCTAATACCTCATTGAAATGAATCAATCGTCGTGCGTGGCGAGCCAGTCCTCGATTTCGGGAAATATTTCATCCGTGGCCCGCTTACCGAACACAAGTGATAAGTGATCAAACTCCCACTCTGTTCCGCTCGCCTCAGTCCCGACCAAACAGCGTTTGTCCTCAGTTCCGATTAAATCAAATCCCGCCGTTTCGCAGTCCGGGCAGAGGTAGTCCCTCCGTCCGACAACGGTCATGGTCGGTGATTCTATATTTTCCAGACCGGCACGGTAATCAACCGTCCCACCACGATCCAACCACTCCTCCGAGGAGATCCATTCAATAAACTGAAGGCTAATCCTGGGGTCAAGCCCATTTTCAATAGCATTAGCTAGGATTCGTAACCCATTCAGCGTGATTTCTTTCTCAATAATGAGTAAAAAGATAACCCGTGTTGGAATACTCCGAAAGATCGTATTAAAAATTTCTCGCATGGGACGATCGATGAGAGCTCGAACTGGATGGGGAATATCGAAGTAACACTGACCGAGAACACGAATCCATGCCGGTTCATCGAGAATAGCGGGACTACCAATCGAAGTCCCACTTTGAATGTCGTCTGATCCGTCCAGCGCCCCGGCATAAGCAAGGTAGGCCATACCGCCCATGCTATGGCCGATCCAGTGCACCGTATCGGACTCCGTTTCAGTCTGAATAAACTTGATTGCCGCAGGCAAGTCCTGCTGAACGTACTCGTCGAATCCCCAGGGCTCATCCGGTGAGTCTTCGTCCACTCGTCCCCTCAATTCCACGGCCCAGCAATCGTACCCCTGCCGGGCCAGGTACTGAGCCAGGCCATCCCGGTCGTTCATGGCAAGGTTACGGTGGTTGGAACTCAGACCGTGAACCAGCAAGACCGGAGTGTTCCTGGTCTCGCCCGCCGATTCGTAGCGATAGAGCGCTACCTTGTGGCCATCCTCGGTGCTCAGGAGGTAACGGTCATCGTAGTTGTCGGATTCCTTCAACACGGACTCCATCAGGGTGTCAAGAGCCCATATTCCCCCAAATACCCCTCCCGCAATCAGTGCGGTTTTACCGTATGTTTTGAGCTGGTCCTCGAAGCTGATCGATTTCATAACAACGCAACCTCAACCTCCGTATAGACCTGATTAATCGGACGGAAACTCAGTTTACTAAACTTACAGTAAAAAATCGCTTAACTTTAGGAGTTTCCGTAGGATGGTTATTCAGAACGGTCCGTTGACGGCTAAAGTCGGTTGAACGCCCAACGAGCTGGCGGATAAATTTTTAAAAAAGTTGTCGGAAGCATTGAGGCAACTGTGGGGATTTGAGGGTTTAAAGGTGGTCCGATCAATGGTTCATTCTTTAACGGCCTTGAACCTGAGCCGGTGGTAATCAAGGTTCCATTGACCGTCACGAAAACAATCATTCCTGAGTCGCTTCGTTAATTTCTTGACCAGGCTTTTTCGATCAGCTTCCGAGAGGGGGGCAAAAATCCTACGGCCGTAAACCGACAGCCAGAGGTGAAGCCCCTCGTCACCGTCAAGGACGGAGGTATGATGGAAATCAACCATCTTGTGAACGTTGAAATCATGACTCTCCAGTAGGTTCCGGTACTGATCCTTTGACGGAAAATACCAGGGATCAATTTCATCGGGATCGTAGCCGGCCTCTTTCAGGGCTCTGTGAAGTTCCGCCCGAACCTGGCTGATGTTCCCTTCGGCACTGAACTCGGCAGTAAAACGACCGCCGGGTCGCAACATATACGATACCGTGGCAATCAACCTGTCATGGTCCGTAATCCAGTGAAGAACGGCATTGGAAAAAACGGCGTCGTAGGGCGTTTCCGGGAAATGACTGAGGGCATCCTCCTCGATGAAAGTCAGGTGCGGGTAGTCACGGCGGGCTGTTTCAATCATGCTCGGGGAGGAATCCAGACCTATAACGTGAGCACCGGAATTGGCCAGGAGTGAGGTTAACTGGCCGGTCCCGCAGCCCAGATCAAGGATTTTCTCTCCATCCCGGGGATCGAGTAAGTTAATGAGTTCCCTGCCGTTTTCCGGAACAAAAGAACAGACATTCCGGTAGAGGGAACTATCCCAATCGTCTCCGTCCGACGAATCAAAAGTCTCGGATAGGTACATAATAATACCCTTTTAGGGATTAGATCGGACAGTCTGAACCAATCCCCCCTGGGACTCTGAATTCGATTCGAGAATCAGTTCGACCACTGGTCAATTGAGTCTGGCAGGATCTTGGGATATAAAACGGCGGTACGGTCGTTACCGGCCGGAGGGTTGTGGAAACCCCCGGCCGCGACCATTCAGTCCATCAGGACGACAGTTTTAAAACACGGGCCACGAACCATCGGCACTGACTACAGGAATAACAGTCAGGTTAGTGTAAAACGGTACCGTGGTAGCGCTCCCGTTCCGTTCGACGTTTGTTCCGGAAAGCCCGAAGACGATTCAGGAGCTGGTCCCGAAGATCACCGGCCGGTACAAGTTCATCCACCTGCATCTTGCCGGCCTGTTTCTTGATGTCCACATACTTCTCGTACTCAGCTTTGGCAGCTGCCTCGAATTCCTCTCGTTCCTCCTCGTCCATTCCTTCGAGCTTCTCGCCAAAGAGAGCCGATACAATTGCATCGGGCCCCATAACCGAAAGTTCGGCACTCGGAAGGGCCAGGGTTGCGTCGGGGGCGAAGGACGGCCCACACATCGCGTAGATGCCGGCTCCGTAAGCTTTGCGGGTCAGCACACTAAATTTGGGAACCTGTGCGTTTGAGGTTGCGTAGATGAACTTACGGCCTTTCTGTAGAATTCCATCCTTCTCAACTTTAGAACCAATCATGAAGCCCGGGGTATCGCAGAGGTAAACGAGCGGAATTCCCCACGCATCACACTTCCAGATAAACCCAGCGGCTTTCTCGGAGGAATCCGGGTAGATAGCCCCTGCTTCTTGGCCGGCTGATTGGCGACTATTCCAACCGGTCGACCACCCATTCGAGCAAAGCCAGTGACAATTTCGGGGGCGAAACTCTCGTGAAGCTCAAACCATGAACCACCGTCAACCACGTGGTTTATGACATCCCTGACGTCGTAGGGCTTGTAGGAATGTTCGGGAATGATCTCATCCAATCGTTCGGGATTGTTCTCAGGGGCCCGTGGCTCACGGGTTGGCAGTGAAGCATTGTATTTCTGTGGAAGGTAGGAAATCAACTGGCGAACTTTGTCGGCGGCTGTTTCTTCGTCAGGCACGACAATTTCACAGCTACCGCTGTGTTCGGCGTGCACTTCGGGCCCTCCGAGGGATTGCATGTCAATTTCTTCACCGGTCATTTCTTTGACCACTCGAGGCGCGGCAATGGCCATGCCACTTATCTCTTCGACCATAAGCAGGTAATCCGAAAAGACGGGAGTGTACGCGGATCCAGCAATGTCCGGTCCGTAGAGGACTCCAATCTGGGGCACCTGTCCGGAATGGATACACTGGTTGTAGAACTGCTTCCCGCCCCGGTAACGGCCGGCGTGGGTATCACCGGGTTCCATGTCATCGGCATTGAGCCGGGCACCGGTGGAATCAATAAGGCGCAGAATGGGAGCACCAGCTTCCACGGCCCGCTCACTCATGCGAATTTCTTTCTCCGTTCCCATCATCCCGAGGGATCCGGCTTTGACGGTGTAGTCATGGGCCGAGAAAAAGACCTTCCGGCCGTTTATGGTTCCAACTCCAGTGATTAATCCGTCGGCGGCCAGTTTGTCCTCGGCCTGATGGGCGGCAAACGTACCATCCTCGTACTGAATCTCATCAAATATGAGGTCCATCCGATCCCGAACAAAAGCTTTACCAAGATCGTCAATTTTATCGTGACCTCGTTCCGGCCCCCCTTTCATTATTTCCTGGATCTCATCACGAAGGTTCTGCTCACGATCCGTCATCTCAACCTCTTCTCCGGCCCACTCCGGTTCTTCGTCGTAGGAACCGACTTGGGTACCATTTTCGGTAAGTAGATCAACGGGCTGACCGAGGTGCTCGGAAATGGCGGCGATAATGGCACGGCCGGTCGTCTCATTGATGTCGTTGGCGTCACCTTCAACTCGAATTTCGATACGGTTTTCCTGCTGTTCGTCACTCATGATTAAACAATTGACCTCCTATAAAGTCCGAACATGAATTTAGGAATCTTGTCTGTACAGCAAAGTAATCGAATAGGAAAGAAAACAAAGAGCGATTTTTTATTTGAGTAAATTGGAGAAAAGGTTATCATCATAGAAGTTGCAAGAAAAGATAACGTGTCCGGCCCCAACAGCCCCCGCTCTTTATCGCTCAGTAAATAGTCTGGTAATTTTCTATGATTTGCGAGAATAAGCATCTCGGAACTGTACCCTAATCTTGTACCATTTTACTTTAGAGGTGATCTTTGAGATGGACTATTCGGAAACTGAAGAAATGGGCATGATACGTAATTCGGTCAGGGAGCTTGCTCGTGACTACGACCGTGATTACGTATCCGAGCACGTCGAGGAGAAAAAATTCCCGAAAGAATTCTGGAGCGACCTTGCCGACAGCGGCTTCGTTGGAACCATGATAGATGAGGACTACGGAGGCGCGGGCATGGGAATGCTCGAAATGTCCGTCATCCTCGAGGAGCTTGCACGCGAAGGAAGCCCCGGTGGCCTGTTGCTTGTGCTTACGGCAATCTTTGGCGGTGTCGGTGTGCAGGAACATGGCACCCAGGAACAAAAAGACGAATACTTACCCAAGATTGCCAGTGGTGACATGCTCTGGAGTCTGGGAGTCACTGAGCCCAACGCAGGTATTAATACCCTCCAGATTGAAACCACCGCCGACAAAGACGGTGATGAATACGTAATTAATGGTGAAAAAACATGGAATAGTGCAACCGACAAAGCCGACATGATGCTGCTAACGACCCGCACCACTGAATACGACCCCGATAATCCCACCCATGGCATAACACTTTTCCTCCTACCGAACCCCGCTGACCAGGATGGGGTTGAACTCAATCAGATTGACGCCGTCGCCCCCTGGTTCGAGAAGCAATACACAGTGCACTTCGACGGTGTTCGTGTTTCGGAGGATCAAGTCCTCGGTGACGTCGACGGTGGACTTTACCAGTTGTGGGATACCCTCAACACCGAGCGCATTGCGTCGGCAGCCAGTGGCATTGGGTGTGGGCTTCGGGCCGTTGATGTCGGTGTCGATTACGCCAACAGCCGGGAAGTGTTCGGTGGTCAGCCAATCAGTTCCCACCAGGCCATTCAGCAACCTCTCGCCGAGTCGTACGCCAAGGTTATGTCCGCCCGGGAAATGACCTACAAAGCTTCCTGGAAGTGGGACAATGACATGGAGTGTGGGCTGGAAGCCAACACGGCAAAACTCCTTGCCAGCGAATCAGCGGAGGAAGCCGCCAGCAATGCCATCCAGGCTCACGGTGGAAACGCATTCTCCCGCGAGTACGACGTCTTCAGCCTCTGGGTCAATAGCCGGATTATTCAGGTTGCACCGATACCCAATGAGATGGTCAAGAACTTTATCGGTGAACACGAACTCGGAATGCCCAAATCCTACTAACGTAGGCCCTGAAAATTATGTCGGGTCCCCGGAAAATCCGGTTCATCCGCCGGATTTTCCGGGTGCCACCCGCTAACCGTTCGGGGGTTACATCCAGAAACGCTTTTGGCCGGAAGGCCTAAAGCATGATTGTCCGACCAGTTTAACGCAATAGAGCAACAACATTCAGGAAAGCATCCGGAAATAGCAGTATGAGAACACTCGTCGAGAAGAGAAAAGCAACCAAAATAAGCAGAATGTTCAGGATCTTCCGTCTAAGCAGAATATGAGTCGGCATATCTTCCTCCCGGCGGAGTTGAACCAGGGTGTTTTCATCTACTTCTCCCTTCCCGTAGACCTCGTGAGTAATTTTTGTTAAAAATTCCGCCTGGTCCTCCCCCTCCGATGAATCAACCTGTAAAAGCTTAGTGTAAAGTGGTTTGGATTTCCGCCGTCCCTCCTCGGACTCATCATTAACTTGAAACTGATCTCGAAGTTCATCGACTGAATCGCCAACGACCCGAATTTCTATCTCAGTACCCGGCTTCAGTTCCTTAAGCGGAACTCCGGTGGACGGATTAACTTCCGGTATAATGTCCAGGATAAGCGGTTCGTTATCATCCTGGGTTTCCTCCTCTGGTTCCTCGTCCGTTTCGGCAGTCTGTTCGGGGTCTTCCTCGATCGTATCACCGTCCATGTTGGACCCGATTTTTGTGTTTAAATCCAGGTCGCTCCCGGGGAAGATTTCGTTCCTGAAAAGGTCAGTGAAGAGGTCTTCAACCACCTCAGTTTCACCCTTAGAAAGGGCTTCACCTAACGTGGAAAGGGTCTCCTGCTGGTTAATAGTCTGGCGACATTTATTAATGAAGTTTTTGGAATCCTTTTGCTGGGTGGCGGTGGCGTTGGAGGAGGCTTTGAGTATCTGATTGTGTACATCATTAGGGTGCTGATTCAGGTCTATCCGTTCGGTAAGGCGTTTTTCTTCCTCGGCAAGTCCCTCTATCTGGTCAAGGGTAGCCGTGTCTCGGGCTGGATTTACAATACAAAATAACAAAAAATGCCGGTCGTACTCCGCCGCTTCTCCGGCAAGAACGATAGCGGCAGGACGACCTGTTTCGTAAGCCCAGGTTAAATTCTCGTCGGGGGAATCACTGTCGGTAGTGATTTCCCCTTCAGTCTCATCAACCGCCTGATCCTCGCCAGGAATACCCTCAAAAGTCTCCTGCATAAAAATGCTCTCCAGTTGTTTTGGAGCGAACTGTCAGGACAAAAAATCTTGCCCGATTGAACCATAACTGGTCAATGAGATCTAACGTGTCGAAGGCTGCGGAGTCTTAAATAGTACCGAGTTGAGGGAATCCTGGCTGTCTTAAGACAACCTTTATCAACACGATGCCCAATCCAAAATCTACCATGCTACGATATCAGACTAAAGAAAAAACTTTAAAAAACATATAGTTTCCGTGTCTTCTACCTTACAGAACCCCCCGTGTTTCAAATGAATTTATCTGCTCTTCGTCGTAATTCAGGTTGGAGAGTATTTGCCGGTTGTGTTCTCCCTTCTCCGGCCAATCCTGTTCCTCCCTCGCCCCTGTGCGAATGGATACCCTGAACTCGCCGGTGTTGAAGTCATCGCGCTCACGAAAGTGTTCATTATCCACGACTTCCTGGGGTTCAAGTACGGAACCAACCATAACCCCGGAATCTCCGAATTCACGTTCCCACTCGTCGCGAGTCCTCCGACGGAAGAGGTCCTGTAATTCCTCACGGAGGGTTTGGCGGTCCTCCGGGTCCTCGGAGAGATGGAATGATTCCAGATCGGTGCGGTTCACCCGCTCGCAGAATTGCGTCCAGAATTTGGGTTCCAGGGCCGATAGGGTTACGTACTTCCCATCCTTAGCTTCGTAAATTCCGTAGCAGGGATATTGACCGGTCAAGAACGTTTCACCGGCTCGGGGGCTCTCACCGGCCAGTGCTTCGGAGGTAATAACCTGGGAGAACGACAGAAGGGACTCCGTCAGCGAAAGGTCCAGGTACGTTCCTCCGGTGTTGCCAAGTTCACGACCAAGCAGCGCCGTCACAATTTCCTGGGCGGCGGTCAGACCCCCACTCATGTCAGCCATGGGAAAACCAGGGATAGCTGGCTTTCCGTCGGGCTCCGAACGGGTCATGTCGAGAAGTCCAGTGTACCCTGCGTAATTTAAGTCGTGACCGGGCCGATTCCTGTAGACTCCGCTCTGCCCGTAACCGGACAGAGCACAGTAGACAAGATCCGGGTTATGGTCCGCAAGAGTGATCCAATCAATCCCAAGTTCGTCTACGGTGCCGGGACTGAAACCCTCAAGCACAACATCGGCATCCTCAACTAAATCGAGGAAGATGGCCCGACCGTCGTCGGTGGTCAAATCAAGCGTCAGTGAACGCTTACCACGGTTGACGGCACTGAAAATTAACCCGACGTCATCGACGTAGGGTTCCATGTACCGGGCGTAATCCCCAACTTCAGGTTCTTCAATTTTTATGACGTCAGCACCGTTGTCAGCCAGAATCTGTGTGGCAAACGGACCGGGTAAAAGCCGACTTAGATCGAGAACTCTGACACCATCAAGAGGAAATTCAGACATCCCGATCAATCAGGGTGGCAGTCCCGAGTCCTCCACCACAGCACATTGTCTGGAGTCCCAGACGTTCGCCTCGACGCTCAAGCTCGTGAACGAGCGTGGTCATTAACTTGCCCCCGGTGGCACCAAGGGGATGACCCAGCGCTATGGCTCCTCCGTTAATGTTGACTTTGTCCATGTCAGGATCGAGTTCCTGTCTCCAGGCCAGAACGACGGAGGCAAACGCCTCGTTGACCTCGAAAGCATCAATGTCATCGACGGAAAGGTTGTTCTCCTCGAGAATCGACTGGGTTGCGGGAATTGGTCCCGTCAGCATCATGGTTGGATCGACGCCGACAACGTCCTGATCAATGATCTTGGCCTGGGGTTCGTAACCCAGAGCGTTGGCCTTCTCCTCGGACATAACCAGAACTGCCGAGGCTCCATCACTCATCTGCGAAGAATTCCCGGCCGTAACGACTCCGTCCTCCTTGAAAACCGGGTCCAGGTCGGCCATCGCGTCTCGATCGGGTTCGAGCCGGACACCTTCGTCGTCCGTCATCCACTCCCCATTACTATTCCGATGTCCCGGAACGTCGTCTATGGACTCGGCTTCGGCAAGCTCATCAACGGGAACGGGAACAAGTTCCCGATCAAACCGTCCTTCCTCAATCGCCTTACCGGCCCGAACGTGACATTCGTAGGAGAAATCGTCCAGTGCGTCACGGCTGATATCCCACTGGTCGGCGATCATTTCGGCGGAGATCCCCTGTGGGACCGCATCGTACTGGTCCTTCCAGAAGGGACCAAACGGATCACCGTGAACGTCTATGTTTCCTCCCATCGGAACACGAGTCATACTTTCGACGCCTCCGGATAAGACAACGTCATTCACTCCGGCGCGGACTTTAGCGGCCGCCATGTTCAGAGCCGTTTGACTGGATCCACACTGTCGATCCACCGTAGTGGCCGGGATCTCCTTGGGAAGCCCGGACGAAAGTAAGACATTCCTCGCAATATTCATCGCCTGCTCCCCAACCTGGTCCACACACCCGAAAATAACGTCGTCAATTTCGTTGTCGGCCAGACCGACGGTATCAACAATTTCACGAACGAGGTAAGCTCCCAGTACATCCGGACGCACGTCCTCAAGGGCTTCGTCCTTTTTACCGGCTGGAATTCGTTTCGATTCAACGATAACTGGAGTGGACATAATTGACCTCCTAAAAGTCTCTTATACAGCAATTACCATTAGTGAACGCCTTATTTAACAACTTTCTCCTCGGTAAGCTTCTTGTGAGTGAATTCCGAAAGTCGGGGTTGAGCATTCAGTTCAAGCCCCGCCCGCTCGGAGATAAAATTGGCTCGGTAACCAATCATGGCAGCATTGTCAGTACAGAGAGTCCTGGACGGGAAAACGACGTCACGATTTTTCTCGGCCGCCCGGTTCCTGAAACTTTCTCGCAGGTTCGTGTTCGCGGCTACTCCTCCTCCAACGGTGATAGTCTCAACCCCCCGGTCCTGTGCAGCCTGTACCGTCTTGTGAACAAGAACGTCATTGACGGCCCGTTGAAAACTGGCGGCTACGTCGGCTTTATCAATATCGTCATGGTCTCGAAGATAATAATAAACCGCAGTCTTAATACCACTGAAACTGAAATCGTAGTCCTTCATGGACCATCCCCACCGCTTGGATCCCCGGAGAGTGGGCCGGGGAAAGTCCACCGCCGTCGGGTCCCCGTCTTTGGCCAGGTTTTCAATGTGAGGTCCACCCGGGTATCCGAGGTCCAGCATCTTGGCAACTTTGTCGTAAGCTTCACCAACAGCATCGTCCCTGGTGTGACCAAGTACCCCGTAGTTGTCCTGATCCTCCACCTCGAGAAGTACCGTGTGGCCGCCGGACGCAACAAGACTCAAATAGGGATACGTTAAGGAATTTTCAATCTCCACTGAGTAGATGTGGGCCTCTATGTGATTGACGGGGATCATCGGGATATCACGGGTAACTTTAATTGATTTGGCGGCCGCCACTCCCGTCAACAGTGACCCCACCAACCCCGGTCCGTAGGTTACGGCCACCGCCGTGAGATCCTCCAGCGACCGCTCAGCTCGGTTCAGAGCCTCCCTGATGATTGGATTGATATTCTCACAGTGCCGTCGGCTGGCAAGTTCCGGAACAACTCCCTGATACGGAGCGTGTATCTCGTCCTGACTCGATACCACGCTACTCAAGACCTGGTGATCCGACGTGACCAGGGCAGCACAGGTATCGTCACAGGATGTTTCGAGGGCTAACGTTACCAACGGAATCAGCTCCACTCGTGCTTTTTGTTCGATACACTCAAGGTGATACTGGTAATCCCCGGGGCAGATTTATCACTTGCGGAAGGATGCTATACTCTACAGCTCAATATAGTTTTAGTAGAGTTTCCACTGGCTAAAGGCCAGGATAATTACCCCGAACGCTATGAAGGTAATAAGAAACGGCACCATTACGACAAGGGTCCACTGGATAACTCGTTCTTCTAACGATAACAGTTGGCTGGATCCATCATCCGAAGACTCTTCGTCAGGCTGGTCGGAGTTCAGTGGAATCACGTCCTCAATGAGTACTTTCCAATCTCCTGTAGGATTTTACATGGAAAACGACTGAATTAAAATTTAACGACTCAATACCTAAAAGGAGGAAACCGATGAAAAAACACTGGGGAACTATCGATGACTCAGGAAAATGGGTCGTCTTCCGTGTTAGCGAAGAGCGTGCCCGGGAGGCTTACAACGGTATAAATTACGGTAAACTCGTCAAAAACATCCAGGGGGATAGCCGTTACCAGGTCGTGGAGGAAAACCTCAGTCCCCACGATTGATTAACCGTCAACCGGCAACTACTGGTTGGGACCGCATTGAACCCGTCCGGGCAAAGATCGTACACTCCTGGTTGTTTAGTTCCACTCGTCTCACTTAGCGTCCACCGTTCAAACACTTTCTCTTCACGCTGACACAGTCTTATTGGAAGGAGAGCAGGAATGACAACTCTTAAAAAGTTCACTACGGCCCGAAACGAATCTTTTAAAACAACCCTCCTGCGATGGGGTTTGAACCTGTTTCCGGCGTATCTTGGTACCGGCGCCAATATTTCTTTTCTTTCGGAGGATTTCCAGGAAGTACACGTCCGGATTCCTTATAACTGGAGAACGAGGGACTCCCTGGGAAAAATTTTTGGTGGTAGCCTCTACGGAGCCGTTGATCCAGTTTACACAATGATTCTGCGAAGAAATCTTGATGATAGTTTCAGGATCAAGGAAGCCGAGGCGAACGTTCGCTTTCTAAAACCAGCTAAAACCGATCTTTTTGGACGCATGGTGATTGAAAACGAGGAACTTGAGCGAATTCGAGACGAGTTAACACATCATGATTCAGTGACGAGAGTCTACAGTGTTGATCTCGTTGACGATACGGAAACTGTCTACGCCCGTGTCGACAAAACGTTTACGATCACTCGGCCTGATTAATTGGACCCGGAAAGCCCCGGTAACGCTTTTATCTCCGATTCAGTCAGTGCGTAATTATAGATTCTGATATCGTCCATCAGTCCGTTAAATCCGCCAAACGCACCGTACCGTGATCCCAGAAAGAGAGGCAGCCCACTGTCTTTGAGCTTGCCTCCGACAGTAACGTCCGTGACTTTCTTGCCGTCGACGTAAAGGCTCACCCTGGAACCATCGTAAGTCCCCACTACAAACGTCCACTCGTTGAGTTCATACCCAACCTTCCGAATCTGTGTGAAGCCTTTGTCGGTGTTGACCGAGAAGACGATATCCCCGGATTCGGTCAGTGATAGTCCAAACGGAGAGGCCAGTTTACCGTCGTCAGGAATTCCTTTCGTAACTATAAACTGTTTGGCGTAGTCCCGTGGTCGAATCCAGCCGCTCACACTTACGGCACTCATGTTCTCAAAAATCGATTGATTATCGACCCGAATGCGATCCGTGTCCCTGTGGAAGTCCATAGCCTGACCGACTTTTCCGGGAACGCCGGTATCCGGACCAAGGACCACCCCCGGACTTCGACCCGTCTGATCAAGGGTGAATTCGTCGTGAACAGTATCCAGCGGCCAG
>JBDGPI010000035.1:32007-44356 GCA_042219765.1 Salsurabacterium abyssinicum (SeqCode) | reverse complement strand
TCCTTCGGAAGCCCGGGTTGTTTGTCGGGCTTGGGGTCCTCCTCGATTTCCTGGTAGTCACAGTCCTTCGACGCAGGAACCGGGGGTTTACCGGCCAGTATTTTGACCTTCCGGGACGTCAGAGATTGGTTGTAGACCATGACTTCGTCAAGCCGACCCCGGAAGAACTTGGTCGGATGCAGAACGGATCCTCCCATTGATAAAAACTGATCACTTTCAATCCCACCGTCGGCGATGACTTCTTGTTTGAGCTCCCCATCAACGTAAAGCGAAACTTTTGAGGCACCCTCGGTCCCCGGTGTCGTGTTGCCGTGGACAACAGCGACATGGTGCCACTTGCCGTCCACATAATTGCTGTTATCGGAAACGGAGATGGTATCCTCACCCTGGGCCCTGTAAGCAATCCCTCCGGGCGAAAGCATTAATTTCCAACCCTTCTGGTTACGATTATCCCATTTATTCATGAGATAGGTCGTGTCACTCAGCGCGGGGGAATTAAACCAGCCGGATAGAGCAAAACCAGACTTCGAACCGGGATCAAGGTCGGGATGATCGGCAACGCCGAGAAGTGACCCCTGATCCTCAAAGGAAATACCGCGGGATCCGAAGATTCCGGGTACGCTTTTAACAGTACCGACTGTCCGCCCCGGTGGTAAATTGCCGGTGATATCCTGATATTCGCCGTCCTTAATAGTTTCTAGCGGCCAGTAGCCCACAAGTCCCGTTGCGTTTCGTGGATAAACCAGTCCAGTGTGTCGTCCCCGAATTTCTTTGTGAATGCGATTTCTGGAGCCTTCGAGCTGTTGTTTGAGGGATCGTATGCTACCGCAGACACTACCGAGAATATCGTTATGCCGGCGTACCAGGCGGGCAATGGTACCACCCAGACGGGTGGACGGGGTTCCGCCAAGTGCGTTTGCAAGCTGATCCAATTCCTGTTCAAAATTATCAATCCGGGCAGCCGTGTCTTCAAGGCTACGAATCCTTGCCAGCTGGCGACGGGTACGCTGAGTCAGAGACTGAAGGGATTCTTTATTGCCGGAGAGTTGATTCTGGAGGGACGTTAACTGCTTCTGTATAGTGGCAGTATCACCGACACCACCGGAGGAATCTCGCATGCTATCTTGAACGGTGTTAATTTGAGCATTGAGTGAATTGAGGGCCGCTCGATTGGCGAGCGTCTGAACGTAACGGTATTGACGAATGATATCAGCGGAGGGAACAGCCAGTTGTTTGTCGCGTATTTTTTCCAGTCGTTCCTGGGCAATTTCCAGTATCTTGGGTGCGTGCTCCTGGGCGTTTAGGTTCTCCGCGTGGCTGATGGCATCCTGAGCTCGATTATATTCGGCTTCAAGATCCGCAATAGTGTACCGGGATCCTCTCACCCCACAGCCTACGAGCAACACGCACAGTAGGCCAATGACAGCCACCTTGAGTTTTTTGGAACTACCCATTAACACCACTTCGCTATTTAAAACCACATCTAACTGCCACCTATCGCTGGTACATTATAAAATTTTATATAATTACTTTATTTAATATATCATTTATTTAACAGTTGCAGGTGGAATCAATGTGTTATCGATACGTTTACCCGGTTATCAAAACCCTCCCGCATTCAGTTTTGTATCAAGCAGCAAATTCATTCAAAGAGACAGCGACGTTTTCTTGATCTGGAAGCGACCGCCAGCGCAAAATGGCGTAGTCTCCCCCTTTAAAATAACACTCACACTTATATTACCGTTTAGAATGTATGCGTAAAGTAACTAAGGGAGGAAACGACTTCCCTTTCCAATTGGACTGAGGCGGGTAATACGGTTTTCAAGTCCCTCCAGAGACTCTTCCATACGGACTTCACAGAGGTCCATGTAATCCTCCATGTCCTGACTTTCCAGGGAAGCGTCGGCGTACCGATCAATCAGGGCAGCCATGTTATGGGGGGTTCTCCGTTCGCTTAAATGAAACACACCTTCCATGATTAACCAATTAAACCGGAAGGGAAGCACTGTTTGGGGGATGGCGTTCTGTAATAAGGTTTGATGCTTACCGAAATCCTCCTCAAGAAGATCCCCTACCTGCTCGTGATAACGATCGGGAAGCCAGTTTTCTGCCTGGAGTTCCCAGTAAGCGTGACCGAGCCGTTTTGAGGAAAACCCTTTTCTCTGTTGATTTGGTACGAAAAGATTATGGGCAACCGTATCGGCCGCAAGATGCGTCCAGTACCCCAGAGCAAAGGCTTCTTCATCGTCACCACTGGCACTTTTCCGCAGGGAACGACCGACGTTCCAGTGGTGACTGTGATCCTCAATATCAATCATGTTTTTACCCACTACAATATCAGCAATTACGTTGCCGTAGAGAAAGGATGTTCGTTTCGTCTCGAGAAGTGTACTTATGGCTCCCGTTAGAACCCCCGCTTCGAGGAGCCGCGTTCCAAGGTAAAGATGAACGCCCGGTCCCCAAGCCGCACTCGGATCAGGATGAAAAACAAACGCAAGGGTAAAAATCAGGAAGGGTAAAGTTGTTCCCCCGAGTGAAAAGTTCATTCAAGTGACCTCGATCCTTAAGGTTAAAGATGGGATTGAACGTGCGTCCTGAAGTCCAAACCGTTACTTTCTAAACCCTACGAGCCTTCCCTATCGGGTAAGGCCGAGTCCAGGAAATCGGCGGGATGCATTTCAAAGCCAACGATCTTGGTGGTGTCATAGACAGTTTTCACCCAGACCACCCGGGCCCATGCCCGCTGGTAGCCAACTCGAACATCCAGGACATCGCCCTTCACATAGGGGAATCCGTCCTCGAAGTCCGCCGAAAAGCCATTCCTGGAGACATTCCGAATAAAACCGGTCACCGATGGAGACCTATTGGGTTCAACATTCACGTAAGGCAGGTACGGGTAGGGTTTTTTTCGTGGTTCAGTCCGTTCATTTGAAGAGGACTCAGTATCCTCGGAGCCAGCCATGGAAACCCCACTCAACGCATTTTAAGTCTACCCTGCAACTCCGTAAGTAACTTAATTTATTTCAAAAAAGAACTGCCGGGCTCGTTCGTTGTTGGGATCAAGGTCGAGTACCGTCAGCATCCTTCGCCTTGCCTGATTCCGTAACCCCAGTCTGTATTCCGTTCGTCCCAACCAGTAAAGCGCCTGAACGGAACGAGGTTCCCGATCGACAATTTCCAAAAGAGCCGTTCGAGCTTTGTCGAATTCCTCTCGCCGAAAGAACTCACGGGCCTGTGTCAGCCCAGTGTCGGGGCTTGACGCTGATCGGTTTGAACCATTTTTATTAAATTCACGGGAGAGCTTCCGTACGGAATCATTTGCCGGTTCCAGCTGAGTGACCTGCGCGAGACGCTTCCTGGCGGATTCCAGATCACCGAGCTTATGCTCTACTCGCGCCAGCCAGATGAGAACTTCAGGGTTATCGGGATAATCCTTTTCTAACTCCCTGAGGATCCCGTAAGCCTCCCGGTACTTCTCCGATTGATAGAGGCGATTTATTCTCTCCAGATCCGACTCAAGATCCCTGACTGCTTGATCGGAGGGCTTCTTTTGTTTTGTAAGACCCATTGATCGCTCCGTGGCTTGACGTCGGCTGGAACCTCCGAAACTGTAATTTATTGTGAAACGCTGTTGATAACCCAGTTCCCCGAATGGGACGTAAGCATAATCAAAACCAAAACCCCGGTAAGTCATACCAAAACCGGCGGTAAAACCGTTGTCGGCGTCCTGGGTACCGTTACGGCCAACCCGCAAAGAGAAACTCTGATACAGGTTATAGGACATACCAATCAGACTGTATTCGTCCGCCCCCTGTGCAAACCCAGCCCCCAGTCCAAAATCCAGTTCATGAGCACCCGGTACCAGGGGCATGTTGTACTGGACTCCGAATTCCAGCGTCCCTGGCAGAGGATCCTTCTTCTGATTTAACTGAAGCTCTCCAAAAAGGTTTCGTCCGCTTAATCCAAAGCGTAAACCCTTAACGTCAGGATCGAACTGTAATCCTAAATCACCGGTAAATGTCCCGTCACGGTAGTCGCCGATCTCCGACTGGACGTACTTCAGTCCGCCACCAACGAAGAGGGACTCGGCCAGTTCCTGCCCGTAAGTAGCCCCAATCGCCATATCACCGGCGGCGAAATCCCCCAGTCCCGTAATTGGATCATTATTGTTGATACGGGTACGGTTCTGCGACCCGTAATCAATGCTGGTAAGGTTTAATCCCAGACCGCCACCCAATTGTTCAACGGGACTGGTTACAGAAAGGTAGCGGTACGTTATGTCCGCAAAGATGTCATTTTCGCTGAGAACGGTCTGCGTTCGATCCACTGTACCCAGGCCAGCAGGATTGAAGTAGGCAGCAAGGGGTCCGGAGGTCCCTGTAAAGGCTGAACCAAACCCGGCGCTTTCAGCGGATGGATCCAGCTTTAGAAATGTACCAGAAGCATTGCCAAGATCGTCGTTATCGGCCCGGGTCATCATGGGGGATACAAAAAGCCCCAGAAGTAGTAAAACAGCCAATAAAGCTGAAGACGAGTTGCACGATCTCAAAGGTGACTTCAGCATCCTTGAACCACCATCAGAAAAATTATGTCCATGAAGATCTACCCAGTATCGTACTATATTACCTTTAATTCCGCTCTTTTCCGAACAACTATTGATCGTATGCACCGTATACTTGATTTTCCAGAGATTTATGCGTTCCTCGTCGACAGTTGATCGATACTGTTGGATCCGTCCGCCAATTTTTATTGTCCGATTAGGAGTCCGTACAAATTAAACGGGAATCACTTAAACACTCACCCACCGTATGAGTCCCGTTAGGAATGGTATATTATGTTCCAAAAGCCGTATTTATCCTGGGAATATTAATTCAGCGATGTGGTTCCGTGAGTAAGACAGAAACTTACCTGGTTGTTGGATTTACTCAATCGGCGAAGAATCTTATCCAACAGCTTCAGAAACGACCTAAACTGCAAATCATCTGGATAGGGGAAGGTTCCGCTCCTGCCGATACCTCCAACGTAACGGTATCCTCGGTTCGAAATCCAAGCTTCCCCGAAACCCTATCAAACCAAATTGATAAACATTCCCCGGACATGGTTTTTCTTTCGTCGAATGCCGAAAACGACCTCCTGAGCCTTCAGGGGGGCCAGACTCTTCAGGACGTTATTTTACAGGAGGACCTGAAAATCGACCGAATTCCGATAATCGTCATCTCCGAAATGCATTACGAGTGACGTCTGAGTTCATTGAACGACTTCAATAATTCCGAAAAATCAAGATCCTCACCTCAAGCCTTCGTCCTGACCAGGTCCGGTTTCCACTCTCCGGGTCCATCATCACCGTTACGGTGTCAGTGATAACAAGGCTGCGAGTTCTTCCATTGCTTGCACTTGCCGCTCTGGTTTTTCTGTCGGGGTGTGCATCCCTTCATATGGAACAGCGCAATGACCCACCCCCCGGTGATAAACCCATCCTTCTCGTTCATGGTTTCGGTGATTCCTACTGGCTTCCCCAGTGGCAAAGACTCATCGAGTACCTGCAAAAATTAAACTACGACCCCGAGCAGATTCGGAGAGTCAACCTGGGATCAATCCCGGGAACGACCGTCAGATCCCCTCGACGTTACGGGGAAATAATCTGTTCGCAGCTTAATTCATCCCGATCCAATCAACAATACGACATAATTGCTCATTCAATGGGGGGTTTGAGCGCCCGTTGGTGTGTACAGATGTTGGATGGTCACACTAAAGTGGACGATCTAATCACTCTCGGTACACCGCACCAGGGCGTTGGGGGGCTTCTTAAGACAACGGAATGGTTTCACTACTTTGGATGGCGTCCACCGGAGGGAATCTCCGAAATGCAACCTGATGGGGAATTTATTCGGACAATCAATGAATCACCGTTACCGGAATCAGTGGAGTTTACGGCCGTCTGGTCGTCCTACGATTACGTTTATTTTCTCTCGGAGTACTGGCAGAACAAAAATGCCTACTACCCCGATCCTCTGGTAAAACAAACCAATGTTACAAACCGTCGAATTCCTTTTGTCGCCGGTCACCTGGATCTAATTTCCAGTAAGCGAGTACTGCTTTATTACTCCAGCCAGCTGGATTAGGAGGCAAACGGTTCAACGTTCACCCCCTCGATTCCGGGACAATGCTCCCGCCCGCGAAAGATACCAACTGACGAAGCCAAAATATATTAGCCCCAACCCAATACCCCACGATGGGGTCATCTCGTATAGTTTAAACATACCGATTCGAATAGCCGGACTCACGCCGGCCAGCACCAGCGGCAGAGCCAGTAGGATTCCCACCAGGGCTTCGCCCGTTATAAGTCCGGAGGCAACCAACACACCTCCATCGGTTCTGTCGTTCTCCGGACGAAGTGCACGAACAAGGAAAGCCAGAAGTCCTCCTATGAAAATTGTTCCGGTCAATTGAATTGGTAAATAGAGCCCAACGGCAAACGCAAGCACGTGAATGCGCCAGCCCCCGGAGATACGCTTCAGGGCCTGATTAAGGCAGATGACAAGACCGGCCGCAACGACACCAATGGTTATTAGTCTCCAGGGGAGTCCCCTAGTAAAAACTCCTTCCGCCAAACTTGCCATGAGCGTTGCCTGAGGAGCCGGGAGTGATTCGGGACTACCGACACCAGGAGGACCAATTCCATAGCGACGATTTAATAAATCAATGATTGGAACAACCACTACTGAGGCGGACAATACACCGACGAATTCCATCACCTGTTGTTTCCATGGCGTCGCTCCAACCAGGTGACCCGCTTTTAAATCCTGCATGGTGTCACCGGAGATTGCCGCCCCACAGGCAATTACCACACCACAGAGGATCGCCGTTGAAGCCGCTCCTGGGTGACCGGAACCAACGAGTAGCAACAAAAGGAGTGAAATGCCAAGGATTGAAGCAATCGTAACTCCGGAGACGGGATTGTTTGAGGAACCAACCAATCCGGCCATGTATCCGGCGACGGCAGAAAAAACAAAGGCCATCACCACAATTGTAACCACGATCATGACCGAATTAATACTCGATCCGAGCGAGGTAGTCAAGATCACGTGAACGGGAATCAAAAGTAATAAAAGTCCAGGTAGTAAAAGTGGGATGGGGATATCACGATCGGACTTCTGGGGGTTTACCTGACTTTCATTGAACCATCGACGATAGGCGTTGAAACCCGATTGGATAGCACTGATTATCGGCCCGTAGAGACTGACCAACGACCATAATCCGCCCGTAATCATTGCCCCTACACCGACAAAACGAATTTTTTCACTCCAGAGGGCCATCCCGGCCTCAAAAGCCGGACCCTCCGGTACACCCTGAAGATATCCGGAAAGTGGAATTCCGAGACCCCAGGCCAGGAAACCACCGGACGCAATCATCAGAGCTATTTTAACTCCGACGATGTAGCCCACGCCCAATAGTGCCGGCGAAAGCGATATGCCAAAGGCCGAAAAGGTTCCCAACCACCGAAATCCACCTTTGAAAGCACCGGGCCAGATATTCAGACCGGACTGGATAAACTTGAACGCGGCTCCCAGCAACCCTCCGTTAAATAAATACAGGAAGTTTTTGCGAGTACTCGCACTTGAGGATTGATTGCCCGTTTTAAGGACCTCCGCAGTTGCTATACCTTCGGGAAAAGTCAGATCGGTCTCCAGAATCAACGCACGGCGTAGTGGAACACTGAAGATCACTCCAATAAGCCCCCCTACCGCCGTAAGCAGGGTTCCCTTCCAGTAACTAAGTTCCGACCAGGACTGAAGGATAATCAAAGCAGGTAAGGTAAAAATAGCTCCTGCGGCCACCGCTTCCCCCGCTGACGCCGCCGTCTGCACGAGATTATTTTCAAGTATATTGGATTGACGAAATGCCCTGAGAACAATCATCGATAGCACAGCAGCTGGTATCGACGCTGAAACAGTCATCCCGGCGTATAATCCCAGGTAGGCATTCGCAGCCGACAGTAAGACGGCTAAAACCACCCCCAGAACCACGGCCTTCAGCGTTAATTCGAAATCAGCGCCGGGATCTGACTCATTGCTTGACACTTAAACCCAGCTCCATTGACACGGACGATTGTCCAGAGCGTGATCGGCCGGATTGTAAATTCGCTTCAGCATTCGAAGGTCCGTTTCCACGTTGCCAAAACCTCAATACTTACATTTTGGAAAATCGGTAGTTTAATCGGTAACTACCGATCACAGAAAGGGGTCTCCGAACGATCAATTTATTCGACCGCAAGTACAACCAACCCTAACAATTCGACCCCACTCAAAGGCCAAAAAAAGAATACTAATTCGACATAAAAAAGTATGTAGAATTCCGGGTACCTTTGTGAGGTTTGATTGTCAGCATGGAAGCGACTCACCTGATAAACTCAACGACACTGCCAATCCAATCGGTTGCTTGCTCAATCGGATTTCAACGGGTGGAGGTCAAACTGTTCACGAATCCGATTTGCCTGCTGCCAGAGGCGGTCGTCTTTCCGAAAAAACCGGACCAGTTGATTTGTGGAGAGTCCAAAGACGTCGGCCGTCGGTCCTACCCGTCCCTGGTGTGCCTTGAGTACATCCAACACCAGCTTAACCCAGAACGGAAAATGAGGGTTTTTGGGGTTTATATCGATCCCATCGTTGAGGTATGATTCCAGCTGATCGGGGATGTTAATCCGTTCGGAATCGACGTCGTGTCGAACCTCGAGAGCATACTTGAGTTTTAACCGACGATAAGCAGTTTTACGGTTGGCCTGCTGGGAACGCTGCTCGGAAGCAGAAACAGTAATTCCGGTCGGCTCGTGAGTGATACGAACGGCACTCTCCGTGGTATCGGCTTTGGTCCCACCGGGCCCGGACCCACGAAATGTCTCAACCGTACAGTCGTCCAGTAGTTCATCCCGGGACTGATTCAGTACTTCGAACATTAAACCCCTTACTCCGTTCGAATCACAACTTTTCCCATGTGCTTGCCTGCTTCCTGATAGCGGCAAGCTTCAATGACATCGTCAAAGCCAAAAACTTTATCGACGTGAGGGTGAAGATCATTCTTAACGATGGCTTTGTTCATGGCTTCAAAATCCATCCTGGACCCCACGAGAATCCCTTTCAAATTCAGTCCTTTCATCAGTGCCGAGGTAACGTTCACTTTACTCCGGACCCCCGATAAGACCCCGATAATGCTGATATGAGCCGAAAAGGCTGCACTGTTCAATGATTTTTGAAGGGTGCCGGCACCACCAACTTCGACAACACGATCCACTCCCGTCCCCTCACAAAGGCCCTTGACTTGCTCGTCCCAATCCGGATTCGATTCGTAGTTGATCGTCTCGTCGGCTCCCATTTCACGGGCCCGACGTAATTTTTCGTCTTTGCTGGAGGTGATTATTGTTCGGGCCCCAAAAGCCTGGGCGAATTGAAGCCCGAAAAGCGAGACTCCCCCGGTCCCCAGCAGCAGGACAGTTTCACCGGGCTTGAGTGAATACCCCCAGGTGAGGGCATTCCAGGCCGTTACTCCGGCACAGGGCAAACCGGCGGCTTCCTCATCGGTCAGATGCTCCGGGATCGAGACAAGCCCCTCCTCGGGAAAAGTACGTTGCTGTGTGAGGGTACCATCCCTGGGGCCACCCAGCGTGGAAGACCGTAGCCGTGGTGTCAGGTTCCCGCTGCGCCATTTCTGAGCAAATATTGGAGCTACCCGGTCACCGGTCTCGAATTGCTCAACGGCCTCACCGACCTCAATAACCTCGCCGCAAGCATCCGAGAAAGGAACAAGTGGAAGGGGTTGATTCGGGTTGTACTCACCCCTGATCATCATCAGGTCCCGATAGTTGATAGAAACTGCTTTGATATCAACAAGAACTTCACCGGGTCCAGGTTGCGGTGACGGACGGTCAACCCTGACCAGGTTCTCGAAACCGAAGTCCCCCTGCAGCTCATACGTGTTCATAGGAAACCTCCATTAGATCATTCTGAAATTGAAACGTTACGACACCGGCTCGGTGTTCCGCTGATAACTCACTCCGGTATGTTGGATAGTGGAAAAATAACTAACGTCAAAAGCCAACCAGCTCAGGAATGGAATGATTATTCCCCAGACCAGGCTAAGAATGGGGAGTGTGATGCTGGAGTCGCCTCCAATTGTCAGGGCTCCGAGTACTTCCGCCGAAAGGTAGGCAAAGGGACCAACCACTAGCCCAAGTACAATTTGTGTAAGGAAACGGTCCCGGAGCCACTGCAGGGATCCATGAAATAAGCTGGCAAAGATCAGCCACAAAAAAAACATCCAGTACGGTGCCAGATAGAGTTCGCTGTTGGACGTTGAATAATTGATCAGGCCCAGGAAGTAACACAGCGAGTTGATGCTGTAGCCAAACGTCGCGGCAACCAGAAGAAAAAGACCTTCACGGATCCAGTAACCAATCAATGCAAGGTGAATAAAAAGGGAGGGAAGAATAAACGTTGGTCCCAACCAGTCCCAGCCATAGCCCGCTCCGTAGGCAGTGGCCATCCAGCAGGTATGAAACAGAAGGAAATTTATTGTCATAAAAGTAAATCGACTCATGGCGGGATCCTTTCACTAAAAAGACTGAAAGACAGTAAAAGGATAATAACGAATACCGTCGTAGGTCTCTATGATTATCAATTGGATAATGACAAAATAAATTATGCTCTTTAAGCAATCAGGCAACTGGACTGTACCTTATGGTCACCTCAGACGATAGTTCCGAGGATTATGAATCCCCCGGGATTTACTTCTTCGCGGCCTCGGTTACGTGCATTCTCTTCGTGGAAACCCTCGTCTGGTTTATTTCCCGGTGGGGGATTCGCCAATTTCTTCAACTCACCCAGAACCGGATCGTGGAGTCACTCTCCACCACTCAAACTGCTCTTTCGCTGGTTGAAATCAATGAATTAACTCAACTGGGGTCCCGTTTTGTTGTTCTGCTTGTTATGACGGTACTTTCTTTAACACTTATCTTGTTCCTGCTTATCCTTCGCTGGTGGGTTTTCTCTCCAATCGAATACATCCTGGCAAGGAATAAAACCGAGGAAGGTGGACGTCCGGAAATCATTGAGGACGAAAAAATCCCACACAATGAAGTGGGTCAATTGATGCGGTCACGAAATGACATGCTTACCGCAATCGATCAAATTTTCAGCGAGGAAGCAATTGAGACGCTGGTTCAGGCGGTTGACGCCAAGGACCCTTACACGCGGGGTCACAGCCGCCGGGTGGGAGCTTTCGGAAGCTCTATTGGCCGCCAGCTTGGTCTCAAACAAGATAGGATTGCTAAATTAAACTATTCCGGAACGCTTCACGACCTCGGCAAAATAGGGATTGACGATTCAATCCTCACCAAGCCTGATTCGCTAACGGACGAGGAATTTGAAATCATCAAAAGCCATCCGGAAAAGGGTATTGATATCGTTCAGGTCCGCCAGTTTGACGACCAGATCCTCGCCGGTATTAATTACCACCACGAAAGCTACGACGGTTCAGGTTATCCGGAGGGACTCGAAGGGGACGAAATTCCGGAGTTTGGACGGATTCTTGCCGTAGCCGATGCAGTCGACGCCATGCTCAGCGACCGAGCCTACCGGGATGCACTGAGTCGTGAGATCGTGCTCGAGGAACTTGAAAAAAACAAAGGCTCCCAGTTTGATCCGGATCCCGCCGACGCTGCGCTAACCTTACTGAAGGACGAGGATCCCGATAAAATCCCGGAGCATTACATTGAGAAGATGAATGAGGATTAACACGAAGAAATCGTTTTTCTGACTTAGCGAGTTCAACTCTTTTTAGCGGAAACGCTGATCCAGCTCCCGCCGCCTCAGGCGGACTGACTCGGGAGTGATTTCGATAAGTTCGTCGTCGTCAATCCACTCGAGACCGTACTCAATATCGACGTCTTCGGGGGGTTCAAGCTGGATGCTATCGTCCGAACCGTTGGCGCGAAAATTCGTAAGTTGTTTGTTCTTGGTGACGTTCACGTCCAGGTCATTCTTTTTTGAGTGCTCTCCAATAATCATGCCCTCGTAGCATTCAGTACCCGGACCGACAAATAATTTACCCCGTTCCTCGAGGTTGTGGAGGGCGTAAGCTTTGGCCTCCCCGTCTCGATCCGCAATCAATGCTCCGGTTCGGCGCCCCTGGTGATTTCCGTTCATCGGCTCATAATCCGAAAACGTCGTGGTGATAATACCACTGCCCCGGGTATCCGTCTGAAACTCGGACTGGTACCCGATCAAACCCCGGGTTGGAACACGAAATTCGAGTCGCACACGTTCCCCCTGAAGCGGAGCGTACTCCTGCATTTCAC